>DAVZGU010000031.1:0-10452 GCA_052274215.1 Clostridium sp.
CAAAATCTAAACGTGCCTTATACGGCTAGGGAGATAGCAATAGAAGCTGAAAAAGCATATAAAGCGGGAGCTAGTATTATTCATTTACACGTAAGGAAAGATGATGGAACACCTACTCAAGATAGGGAAAGATATAAAGTCTGTATGGAAGCTATTAAAGATAGATGTGGGGACGTAATTATTCAACCATCAACAGGTGGAGCGGTTGGAATGAGTAACGTGGAAAGATTACAACCCGTTAATCTGAACCCAGAAATGGCAACGCTAGATGCAGGTACTTGTAATTTTGGTGGAGATGACATATTTGTAAACACTGAAAACACTATTAAGGAATTTGGTAAAAAAATGATGGAACTTGGAGTAAAGCCGGAAATTGAAGTTTTTGATAAGGGCATGGTAGACATGGCAATAAGGCTTCAAAAGAAAGGTTTTATAAAAACACCAATGCATTTTAATTTTGTTATGGGTGTAAATGGAGGGATTACTGCTACTCCAAGAGATTTAGTATTTATGGCAGGAAGCGTGCCACAAGGAAGTACATACACTGTATCAGGTATTGGTAGATTTGAATTTCAAATGGCGGCTGTGACTATTGTTATGGGTGGTCATGTAAGAGTTGGATTTGAAGATAATGTGTATATTGAAAAAGGCATACCAGCTAAATCAAATGCAGAATTAGTAGAAAGAGTAGTTAGACTTGCGAAAGAACTCGGCAGAGAAATTGCCACTCCGAAAGAAGCAAGAGAAATATTAGGTTTGAAGGAAATATAAAATTAATAATTGTTATATCTTCAAGAAAAATAAAAGGAGGTAAAATAAATGAATAAGGTTGTATCTCTAGAACAAGTTAGGCCATTACTTAAAGATGGAATGTCAATAATGATAGGTGGATTTTTAGCCTGCGGAACACCTGAAAAGATGATTGACCTATTAATAGAAACAAATGTTAAAAACTTAACTATAATAGCAAATGATACAAGCTATGTAGATAGAGGAATAGGAAGACTTGTAGTAAACGGTCAAGTTAAAAAAGTTGTGGCTTCTCATATAGGAACAAATGCTGAAACGGGAAGACTTATGACAGAAGGAAAAATGGAAGTAGAACTTGTGCCACAAGGAACACTAATTGAAAGAATAAGAGCAGCGGGAGCTGGGCTTGGTGGAGTGCTTACGCCTACAGGAGTCGGTACTATGGTAGAAGAGGGAAAAGAAAAACTTACAATAGAAGGAAAAGAATATCTTTTAGAGCTTCCAATTAAAGCAGATTTAGCACTTGTTTATGCAAGTGTCGTAGATGAAATTGGAAACGCAGTTTATTATGGAACAACAAAAAACTTTAATCCAATGATAGCTACTGCTGCAGAAACTGTAATAGTAGAAGCTGGAAAGATTGTTAAAATTGGAGATTTAGATCCAAATAATATTGTTACTCCATGTGTATTGGTTGATTATATTATAGGGGAGGCTAACTAATATGATTACAGATAGTAAGCTTGCAAAACAAATAATTGCAAAAAGAATTGGTAAAGAATTAAAAGATGGACAACTTGTTAATTTGGGCATAGGTCTTCCAACATTAGTTACAAATTATATTCCAGAAGGCGTCCATGTTACTCTCCAATCAGAAAATGGAATGATTGGAATGGGAGCTACTCCAGCAAAAGGAGAAGAAAACAAGGATGTAACTAATGCAGGTGGCCAATTTACTACAATACTTCCTGGTGGAGCATACTTTGATACCGCAATGTCTTTCGCTTTAATAAGAGGCGGACACGTCGATATGACTGTTCTTGGAGCGTTGGAAGTAGATCAAGAAGGAAACTTAGCTAATTGGATTGTGCCAGGCAAAATGGTTCCTGGCATGGGTGGAGCAATGGATTTAGTAGTAGGAGCCAAAAAGGTTATTATTGCAATGCAACATACAGCTAAAGGGACTCCTAAAATATTAAAAAAATGTACACTACCTTTAACAGCGAAGGCACAAGTTAACCTTATAGTTACAGAACTTGGAGTAATGGAATTTACTGAAAAGGGACTTGTACTTACTGAAATTCATAAAGATACAACAGTTGAAGAAGTTAAATCACTTACTGAAGCTGAATTAATAATATCAGAAAATCTAAAAATAATGGATATATAGGAGGAATTTATTATGAACAAAGGATGTAAATACGGAACTCACAGGTCACTTGAACCAAAAGGTGCATTGCCACAACCAGCAACTAAAATATCAAATGATATGAATATATTTGATAATGAAATTTTAATTGATGTTCAGGCTTTAAACATAGATTCAGCTAGCTTTACTCAAATAGAGGAAGAAGCAGGACATGACATTGAAAAAATAAAAGCTAAAATCATGGAAATTGTAGCTGAAAAAGGAAAAATGCAAAATCCTGTAACGGGTTCAGGTGGAATGCTTATTGGAACAGTTGAAAAAATAGGCGAAGCTTTAAAAGAAACAACAGATCTTAAAGTTGGAGACAAAATCTCTACATTAGTTTCATTATCATTAACTCCTTTAAAAATAGAAAAAATTGTTGATATCAAACCAGATATCGATAGAGTTGAAATAAAAGGAAAAGCTATTTTATTTGAAAGTGGATTATATGCAAAACTTCCAAAAGACATGAATGAAAATCTAGCATTAGCAGCATTAGACGTTGCAGGAGCACCAGCTCAAGTTGCTAAACTTGTTAAACCAGGTCAATCAGTTCTTTTACTAGGCGCAGCAGGAAAATCAGGAATGATTTGTTCTTATGAAGCAGTTAAGAGAGTGGGACCAACAGGAAATGTTATAGGTCTTGTAAGAAATGAAGAAGAGGCAACAAGATTAAAAAGATTAGGTCTAAAAATGCAAATAGTTATTGGAGATGCTAGAAACGCTATTGATGTAATGAACACTACTCTAGAGCACAATAATGGATGTGAAGTAGATGTAGCAATAAACATGGTTAATGTTCCAAATACTGAAATGTCATCAATTTTACCAGTAAAAGATGATGGAATAGTATACTTCTTCTCAATGGCTACAAGCTTTACAAAAGCAGCTCTTGGAGCTGAAGGTGTAGGTAAAGACGTTACTATGATCGTAGGAAACGGATACACTAAAGGACATGCTGAAATAACTCTTGAAGAGTTAAGAGAAAATGAAACATTAAGAAAAGTATTTGAAGAATTATACGTTTAATGACATTTCAGCTTCGAAGAAAATGATTTAATTGTGATTTAGAGAATACAATATAAAGCTATATTGTATTCTCTCTAAACCATATTAATATATCAACTACATATTATCAAATTAAAAATTATTATACGATGGAGGTACTAATATGAAAGTTAATAGAAGATTTGAATTATTTAAAGATGTAACTGATGAGCAATGGAACGATTGGAAATGGCAGGTTAAAAATAGAATTGAAAACGTGGATCAACTTAAAAAATACATACCGTTAACTGAGGAGGAAGAAGAAGGAGCTAGGAAATGCGTTCAAACATTAAGAATGGCTATAACTCCTTATTACTTATCATTAATAGACCCAAATGATCCAAATGATCCAATAAGAAAACAAGCTATACCAACAGGACTTGAATTACATCAGGCACATGCTGATTTATTGGACCCATTACATGAAGATTCAGATTCTCCAGTACCAGGATTAACTCATAGATACCCAGATAGAGTATTACTATTAATAACTGATCAATGCTCAATGTACTGTAGACACTGTACAAGAAGAAGATTCGCAGGTCAAAGCGATAGTGCTATGCCAATGGAAAGAATAGATAAAGCAATCGAGTACATTAAAAATACTCCACAAATTAGAGATGTATTATTATCAGGTGGAGATGCTCTACTTGTTTCAGATGATAAATTAGAATATATAATTAAAAAATTAAGAGCAATTCCACACGTTGAAATAATAAGAATGGGTTCAAGAGTACCAGTGGTTTTACCACAAAGAATTACTCCTGAATTAGTTGATATGTTAAAGAAATATCACCCAGTTTGGTTAAACACTCACTTTAATCATCCAAATGAAATTACAGAAGAAGCAAAACTTGCATGTGAAAGGCTTTCAAATGCAGGAGTACCTCTAGGAAATCAATCGGTTCTTTTAAGAGGAGTTAATGATTGTGCACATATAATGATGGAGCTTGTACATGAGCTTGTTAAAATTAGAGTAAGACCATACTACATCTATCAATGTGATCTTTCAATGGGACTTGAACACTTTAGAACACCAGTATCTAAAGGAATAGAAATTATGGAAGCTTTAAGAGGCCATACTTCAGGATTCTGTGTTCCAACATTTGTTGTTGATGCTCCAGGTGGCGGTGGTAAAATACCAGTAATGCCAACTTATATTATTTCTCAAAGCCCTGAAAAAGTAGTACTTAGAAACTTTGAAGGAGTTATAACTACTTATGAACAACCAACTAGTTATACTTCAGATTGCCACTGTGAAGTTTGTGAAGGAAAGAAAAAGGTTCACAAAGTAGGAGTAGCAGGACTATTAAACGGTCAGCAAATGTCTATGGAACCAGCCGGACTTGAGAGAAATCTAAGAGGACATCACGAGTAAAATTAAGGACAGCATAAACAAACCAAGCATTTTCAATATGATTCAAAAATATGACAGTATTTCTATCATAGGGATGAATAAAAATGTAGGAAAAACAACCACCTTAAATCATATATTGAGAGAAGCCAGAGGGAAAATATCCCTTGGGCTTACCTCTATAGGAAGAGACGGAGAAGAATTGGACCAAGTAACTGCCACTGAAAAACCTAAAATTTACATAGAAGAAGGAACTATAATTGCGACTGCAAAACAATGCTTGTTAAATAGTGATATTACCAGGGAGATTTTAAAAACTACTGGTTTTAACACTCCTATGGGTGAAATAATTATATGCAGAGCGTTAAGTGACGGATATGTAGATTTAGGCGGTCCATCCGTAAATTCTTATATGACTTTAATATGTGATGATCTTAAAAGGTTTGGAAGTAAGCTTGTAATTGTGGATGGTGCCCTTAATAGAAAAACCTTCGCCTCTCCATCAATTACAAATGCTACAATTTTATCAACTGGAGCGGCGCTGTCAAAAAGTATGGCTAAGGTTATAGAAGAAACTAGTCATACTGTTAAATTACTATCATTAGAGAATGAAAAGAATGATGAAGTATTAAATCTCGCTAATGAAGTTTTACGCATTGGCAGGATAGGTATTATTCGCAAAGATAATACTATAAAAATGCTAGATGCAATTACAGCATTGGGATCTTCTAAGGAAATTGTTGAGTTTTTAGATGAAAATGCCTCCTATGTAGTTATTAAAGGGGTAGTTTCAGATAACCTACTAGAAGATATTATGACATCTACAAATAAGTATAAAGGCGTAATTTTCCTAGTTGAAGATGGAACAAAGCTCTTTTTAACTAGGGAAACCCTTTATAAATTTAAAAAACAAGGTGGAATTATAAAAACAATAAATCCCATTAATATAGTATGTGTTACATCCAATCCAAAATCACCTTATGGGTATGAATTTGATAAGCATAAGTTTTTAGATGGGCTTAGGAATAAATTAAATATACCTGTATTTGATGTAATTGGAGGGGAGTAAAATGAAATTTTTAGATAAGCAGCAGAGAGATCAAATTGGTTTTTCTTTTGTTATGGATAAACTGGGGATAACTACTTCTTATGGGCTTGAGGAGAAAAAAAATATTAGACCATTTAAAGATTCAGAAATAAATGAATTAACCCATGAATTAAATAGTCTAGAAAATATGATTAAATCAATGAGAACTCATAGTCAAGAGTATAATGGAATAGGAAGAATATTTTGTAAACTAAAAGATATTAGAAATTCTATTAAAAGATGTAATGAATCAGGAACATTAGATGAAATTGAATTATATGAAATTAAATATTTTTCAATATTAGTAACAGATTTAAAAAATATCTTGGATAAATTACAGCTTGATATAGAAGAGGTTCATCTAAACTCTTTAGATGAGATTATCTCCCTCCTAGACCCACAGAAGAAGGGAATGTCTACTTTTTATGTTTATGATGAGTATTCTAAAAATTTGCAGTACATAAGGGAAAAGAAAAAACAAAAGGAAAAAGAAATTTTTACTGTAAAAACCGAGGAAGAAGTAAATGAACTAAAGAAGCAAAGGTTAGATTTAGTTATAGAAGAGGAAGAGGAAGAACTAAGGATTAGAAAAGAGTTAACATTACAGATTTCTAAGGAAACTGAGATTATAAACCAAAATATAAAAGCCATAGGTAGATTAGACTTTTTGATTGCCAAAGCGAATTTATCCATAGATTATAATGGTTCACGGCCAAAAATTTGTGAAGAAATGAAGATTAATCTTGATGAAGGCTTTAATCCTGAAATTAAAGAAATATTAGAAAAAGGTAAAAAGGTATTTACCCCAGTTAGTATAGATCTAATTGGTGGTACAACTATTATAACTGGTGCTAATATGGGGGGGAAAAGTGTTACCCTTAAGACTATTGTTCTGAATTTACTGCTTGGACAAATGGGTTTTTTTGTATTTGCAAAAAAAGCACAATTTCCAATTCTTAATTTTATTCATTTTGTTTCAGATGATATGCAGTCCATATCCAAAGGCTTAAGTACATTTGGTGCAGAAATAATAAAGTTAAAAGAAGTGGTAGAGTCTGCAAAAATAGGAAATGGATTTATAGCTCTAGATGAGTTTGCAAGAGGTACTAATCCAAAAGAAGGATACTATCTTATGAAATCTCTTTCTAAATACTTAACTAAATTTCAATCAATAAGCTTAATTTCAACTCATTACGACGGAGTAGTTGAGGATAATATGGAACATTATCAAGTAATGGGACTTAAAAATGTAGACTTTAATGCGTTAAAGTATAAGATAGATTTAAACAAAACTCATTCCGTTGAAATAATACAACAACATATGAATTACAAGCTAGAGAAGGTTTCAAAAGAAAATGAAGTGCCAAAAGATGCACTTAATATAGCGGTATTACTAGGACTTGAAAAGGAAATAGTGGATATAGCAAAAAGTTTCTACAATTAGGAGGAGTAAAATGGAAAGCAAATTAAATATGAATTGGGATGTTGTGAGTAAAGCTAGACAATCAGCTAAAAACATAGCAAAAGATACTCAGGAATTTATTGACATACATACTACAGTAACAGTAGAAAGAACTGTGTGTAGACTTTTAGGTATTGATGGGGTAGATGAAGTTGGAGTACCAATTCCAAATGTAGTAGTGGATAACATTAAAAATGGTAATGGATTAGCACTTGGTGCGTCAATGTTTATAGGAAATGCTATGGTTGAAACTGGACTTTCACCACAAGAAATTGCTGAGAAAGTAGCAAAAGGTGAAATGGATTTAACTAAAGTTCCTATGCATGAAGAATTTGAAATCAAAACGGCTGTAGATAAAGTAGCTAAAGAAATGGTTGCGAAAATTAAAGAAAATAGAGGCAAAAGAGAATCATACCTTGAAAAATTTGGCGATAAGAGTGGCCCATATCTATATGTAATAGTTGCTACAGGTAACATTTATGAAGATATAACCCAAGCAAGAGCAGCTGCAAAACAAGGTGCAGATGTAATAGCAGTAATAAGAAGTACAGGACAAAGCTTACTTGACTTTGTTCCATACGGAGCTACAACGGAAGGTACTGGAGGAACACTTGCAACACAAGAAAACTTCAGACTTATGAGAGCGGCCCTTGATGAAGTTGGAGAAGAATTAGGGAAATATATAAGACTTTGTAATTATTGTTCTGGATTATGTATGCCTGAAATAGCTGCTATGGGAGCTATAGAAAGATTAGACGTAATGCTCAATGACGCTCTATACGGAATTCTTTTCCGCGATATCAACATGCAAAGAACTATAGTTGACCAATATTTCTCAAGAGTAATAAATGGATTTGCTGGAGTTATTATAAACACTGGAGAAGATAATTATTTAACTACTGCAGATGCAGTAGAAGAAGCTCATACAGTGCTTGCTTCACAATTTATAAATGAACAATTTGCATTAGTTGCTGGAATTCCAGAAGAACAAATGGGACTTGGACATGCATTTGAAATAAGTCCAGATGTTGAAAATGGATTTATATATGAATTAGCACAAGCACAAATGGCAAGAGAAATCTTCCCTAAAGCTCCACTAAAATATATGCCTCCAACTAAGTTTAAGACTGGAGATATATTTAAAGGACAAGTACAAGATACATTATTCAATATGGTTACTATTATGACAGGACAAAAATTACATCTTCTTGGAATGCTTACAGAAGCAATACACACTCCATTTATGTCAGATAGAGCGTTATCAATAGACAATGCTCAATATATATTTAGAACTATGAAGGACTTAGGATCAGAAATAACCTTCAAAAAAGGTGGAATGATGGAAACAAGAGTTGATGAAGTATTAAACAAAGCAGCAGATTTAATTGGAGAAATTGAAAAAGAAGGCTTATTCAGTACAATACAGCAAGGAAAATTTGCAGGAATTAAGAGACCTTATACTGGTGGAAAAGGACTTGCAGGAGTTGTAGAAAAAGAAAAAGCTTACTTTAACCCATTTATAGATTTAATGTTAGGGGGAAATAAATAATGAGTGAAGGACAATATTCATTAGAAGTTAAAGAGTATGATCAAAATTTGGATTTAACAAAGATTAAACCCTATGGAGATACTATGAATGATGGTAAGGTTCAAGTGAGCTTTACACTTCCAGTAGAAGATAATGAAAGAGGAGTAGAGGCAGCACTTCAACTTGCTAAATCTATGGGACTTAAAAATCCAAACTGTGCTCATCATGCATCTTTAGATAAAGAATTTTCTTTCTATGTTATTTATGGTTCATTAACGCATACGGTGAATTATGAAGAAATTCATGTTCAAACTGTAGAAGTAGAAACAATGGATATGAAAGAAATTGGAGAATATATAAAAGAAAACATTAAACGTGACGTTGTAATAATTGGAGCTAGTACAGGAACAGATGCCCATACAGTAGGTATAGATGCTGTAATGAACATGAAGGGATTTGCAGGACACTATGGTCTTGAGAGATACCCTATGATAGAAGCTTTGAACTTAGGAAGCCAAGTTGAGAATGAAGAATTTATCAAAAAAGCTATAGAGCTTAAAGCAGATGTTCTTTTAGTTTCTCAAACAGTAACTCAAAAGGATGTACACATCCAAAACCTTACTAATCTAGTAGAATTACTAGAAGCAGAAGGAATCAGAGATAAAGTTGTCTTAATTTGTGGAGGTCCAAGAATAACTCATGAACTTGCTAAAGAGCTTGGATACGATGCAGGTTTCGGACCAGGAAAATTTGCTGATGATGTAGCAAGTTTTGCTGTTACGGAAATGGTTGAGAGAGGTTTAATTTAATAAATTTATATTGAAAAAATAGGGGGTACATCTTTAATTGATTTATTTAATCATTTAAAGATGTACCCCCTTAATTGTTATAATAAAAAATTCCTAGAAAAGGAATAATCCTAATCCAATAATAATACCTGAGTATAACAAGTCAATTACACAAAAACCCATTACATCCTTAGCGTTGAGTCCAGCAATTCCAAGGGCAGGTAATGCCCAAAAAGGTTGAATCATATTAGTCCATGCATCTCCCCAAGCAATAGCCATAGCAGTTTTCGCAGCAGGTACGCCTAAAGCAGCACCTGCAGGCATCATAATAGGAGCTTGAACAGCCCATTGACCACCACCAGATGGTATAAAGAAGTTAACAAGTCCTGCACTTAAAAAAGTGAATAGTGGAAAGGTATGTTGATTAGATATACTAACGAAAGAAGTAGACATAACACCAGCAAGAGAAATTCCAGCAGCACTTGTACCTACCATCATTCCCATAATACCTGCGTAGAATGGGAATTGAAGTATAATTCCAGCAGCGCCTTTGGCAGCGTCTGTAATTGCATTAACAAATCTTCTAGGGGTTCCATGAAGAGCAACTCCTAGGAACAAGAAAATAGCATTAACAATGTTAAGATCGAGGCTACCACCTTTAATAAAATAGTAAAGAATATAACTAAAGCCCATAATTGCTAATAACATTGAGATAAGGGTGCTGTTTTCAAGTTTATCAGCAGGAGTCATTGCTTCTTTAGCTATTATAACTACTGGTTCCTCCACCAAAAGTTTTGGATCTATAGTAACAGTATGCTCCGTGTCAGGATGCATAGCTTTGTTTATAAGAGGCAATGTTATTAGGAGTACAGCTAATATAATTAAATTATAACCTGAAAACAATGTAGCACTAGTTGGTATAGGGGAAGTAACAGCACCTGCAGTAGCTTTTACGACTTCGGGACCACCCGAAGCAACTACTAGTGGTATAGAACCAGAAAGACCAGCGTGCCATACTAAAAAGA
>DAVZGU010000032.1:0-10449 GCA_052274215.1 Clostridium sp.
TTTTACTATTTGATGAGATTGTACAGTATCCTCTGAAACTGCTACTTTAGCCTGAGCTTCAGTTTTACTATGTATATCATCGCTTTCGCCTACTATATTTGATTCTATTGAGCAAGATTTTTGCACTGATTCATCATTGCAATTAGCGCCCATTTGCACGCTTTTTAATAAATCCTTTTGATGGACTAAAGCAATTCCATAAGACATGATTTTGTGTTCATATTGATTATATAGATTATATAAAGCTTCATTAGACGTACTTAAATGTTTTCTGTACTGTATTCCCTCTTTTAATACATAAACCTTCTTATCGTTAAAAAGAGCCTCTACTATAAACGCTTGCACACCATTATTACATAAACCAAGCGCCATTGATGATAATCCTTTATTACATAAATTTGTAACTATTATATGCTCATAGTTACTCAAATTTATATCTTCTTTATCATAAATATGAACCTCGTATTTATCTTCTACAAGCTCTTTAATCACTGTTAATTCTTCTTCAGAGGAACTTATTACTAATACCTTTTCTTTATCCATTGCAGTATTATTTCTACTGCTAGGAATCCTCTTCATAACTTCCTTAGTGATCATATCCACTAATTTTTCTATATCCACTTAAATCACTTCCTTATATAAAAATTATAATGTCTAATACCCCTTAACATATAAGGTATATCATCTTATTTTTAAAATCATCTATAAAACAACGATTCTATTTTATAATTTTCGCAGTAGTGCCTTTATTATATCCACAGGCATTTGCCTCATCATAATCTATGTGCATAAATGTTCTAAATTCTTTCTTTACCCTAATTACAACATCATCAAAGATTAGCGGTCTTTCCCCAGAAACTTCAACTTTAACTATATCTTTATCAGAAACCTTAAATAACTTTGCATCTTCTAATGATAAATGTATATGACGTTTTGCAACTATTAACCCCTCTTTAATTGTTAAAGAAGCTTTTTCTGTAGATATGGTTACACCTGCACTACCCTGTAATTTTCCTGATTCACGAATTGGTGCTTTTACTCCTAAAATAACAGCATCACTCTTAGATATTTCAGCCTGTGTGTGTGTTCTTTCTGGTCCAAGTACAACTACATTTTTAATTGTTCCTTTAGGCCCAGTTAGGCTAACTCTTTCGTTACAGCTATATTGACCTGGTTGTGATAATTGCTTTGCCTCTGTTAATTTATAACCCTTACCAAATAATGTATCAATACTTTCTCTTGAAAGATGAACATGTTTTCCTGAAGCTTCCACTGTAATCTTAAATTTTTCATTTACTCTTTTTATGACTTCTTCTATAATGTATTCAATGTCTATACCGGTCACTGATGTGCCCCCTCTATTTATATTTTCCTGACAAAAACTTAAACATCATTATATATAAACAGCTGCTTAATCTATTTAAATATCTTATAATATCGTTTCTTGTTATCTCTCCGTCAATGTCTTTAAATGCCTTGAAACCACATATTTCAACTTCTCTTATATTACTTCTTATGGAATTAAGTCCAACAACTATTTCACCCATTTTATAATTAGGCATAAAATGATCCATATTAAAATATTTTTTAGGATTATGTGACATTTCCCTCAGGTCATTCTCACTAATTCCTAAAATAGAGAATTCTGGAAGCTTTTCTTCTAATACTTCCGCCCTTAATATGTTACGTACAAAAGATAGAATCTCCTCTAAGTCTTTTGCTACTCCTTCATTTTGAAGTTTTGAAGCTATTACTTGAACTTCTAAAATTTTAGATTGAAGACTATCAAGTCTTCCTCTAAACTCTATTTTCCTATGATCTTTAGGTACTAATTTATTTCCATATAACTGTGTCATATGCTCTGGTTTTTCCTCTACATAACCACCCTTGAGGCAAATATATTTCGGAAAAATCTTTCCTTCATCTTCCTTTTCAGTTATGGAATTACCTTGTTTCTTAGAACCCAAAGTATCAACAATTACTAGTTTAATGTTTTTATCTTGTAGATACTGTTTTGCAGAGGGGGTAATAATAACACCCTTTACTACTTCGTATTCTTTAATATCTGTATTTTTAAGTTGTTTTCTTAGTTCACTTTCAGTTAATAAACTCATATAACTCACATCCCCTTAAGAAGATTGTATATAAGCATACTACCCCACAACCTTTTGAATTGTGGGGCTAGTATGTTTTTAAATATTATTCTTCTATTACTTCTTTTACTTTTGGAAGTATTGCATCTACTTCAGCATGTGGTCTTGGAATTACATGAACAGAAACTAATTCTCCTACTCGTTCTGCAGCAGCAGCTCCTGCATCTGTAGCAGCTTTAACAGCTCCAACATCTCCTCTAACCATTACAGTTACGAGTCCTGCACCAATTTGTTCTTTTCCTACTAATGTAACATTTGCAGCTTTAACCATAGCATCTGCAGCTTCTATTGCACCTACTAGTCCTCTTGTTTCAACCATTCCTAATGCGTTTGTACTTGCCATTTTATATTCCTCCTAAATTTTTTTTATCTATATTAATTTTATTTAACTAGCTTTTCAATTTTTCCATGATTTTTTCTACTATTAGATTTATAGAGTCTTCATTTAAATTTTCTTTACTAATAATAGAATTAACAGTGTTACTTCTATCTACTATATCCTCTATTTCGCGAGTTCCATAAACCAATCTTCTTATATTCAATAAGTTCATAGGTCCAACATTATCAGAAGTTGCACTTCCGCCAACTGCTCCACAGCCTAAAGTTAAAGCTGGTACTAAGCTTGTAGTAGCTCCTATTCCACCTAGTGAACCTGGAGTATTAACTAATAATCTTGATACAGGTTTTTTAAGTGCAAACTCTCTAATTACAGCTTCATTATTTGAGTGTATTATAAGAGTATGTCCTGCTCCCTCATTATTTAATATATCAATACATTTTTCACAAGCCTTTTCCCAAGTTTCTTCACAGAAGAAACCTAAAATTGGAGCTAACTTTTCTCTTGAATATGGATACTTATGTCCTACATTTGTTTCTTCAGATATAAGTACTCTAGCTCCAGTAGGAACATTTAAGTTAGCCATTTTAGCTATAGCTTCAACACTTTTTCCTACTATTTGAGGATTCATTGAACCATTACTTCTAAGTATAAATCCTGCTAATCTATCAGCTTCTTCTCTATTTAAGAAATAAGCTCCCTGCGCTTTTAATTCAGAAACTACTTTATCCTTAGAGCAAGCTTCAACTACTATAGATTGTTCTGAAGCACATATAGTTCCATTATCAAAAGTCTTACTATCTAATATTCTCTTTACTGCTAAAGGAATATCTGCAGATTTTTCTATGAAAGCTGGTCCATTTCCTGGTCCTACTCCTATAGCTGGGTTACCTGAGCTATAGGCTGCTTTAACCATAGGTGTACCACCAGTTGCGAGTATTAATGAAATATCACTATGCTTCATTAACTGATCTGTACCTTGCATAGTAGGTATAGACATGCATCCAATAGTTCCTTCTGGTGCTCCTGCCGCAACAGCTGCTTCAGATATTATTCTTACAGTTTCCAATATACACTTTTTACCCATTGGATGTGGTGAGAAAACTATGGAATTTCCTGCTTTTATAGATATCATAGCTTTATATATAGCTGTAGATGTAGGGTTAGTTGATGGAATAAGTCCTGCAACAACTCCTACTGGAACTGCCACCTCAACTAATTTTTTATCTTTATCTTCATTTATTATTCCTACAGTTTTTAAATCCTTTATATATTCATAAACGCCTTTACTCGCAAAAGTATTTTTCACAATCTTATCTTGCCATTTTCCAAAACCAGTTTCCTCTTCTGCCATTTTAGCTAATTTTTCAGCATTATTGTAAGCTGAATCACTAATAGCTTTAACTATTCTGTCGATTTCGCTTTGGCTCATTTCACCTAATTTCTTTTGTGCAATCTTTGCTTTAGCTATTAGGTCTCTAACTTCTTGAATTGACATTAAATCCTTATCCACTATTTACTCCTCCTTTGATAGAATAATACGATCTCTTCTACAAGCCTATCTTTTTTAGCAAATTTTATCTGTTTCTTAGTCATATTATCTAAGTCAAGACTTCTCGCTAATGTTCTGAGTTCATTTACTTTTTCACTCTCTAACTGCTCTTTTAGGCTTGTACTATTCCCTAGAGTGTTAACTCCAAATTCTATCACTTTAATCTCTTGTGTTTTTTTCTCTTGATTTACATTCTTGATTTTTTTACTTTCAACAGCTAATACCTCTTCACTACTTTCCTTATCTTCACAATCCTTAGTGCTTGTATTTTCCACAATAGTGTTCCATACTGATAAGTCTGGTCCTGGAATTACATGAGCTACTACTAAAACATTTAACTTTGTCACAGCAATTTCAGCCGCTTCAACAGCTGCTTTAACCGAAGAAACATCACCCTTTATCTTTACTGTAACCAAACCACCATCAACTATTTCACAACCTATAAGATTTACATTAGATGTCTTAAGTGCCACATCTGCAGCTTCTATGGCACCAAGGTACCCATGTACCTCAATTAACCCTAATGCGCCTTTATACATTTAATTGCCTCACTTTAAAAATTTGTAGGATTTTCAGCTACAAATTGGACTGCTGCTGCAAAAGCATCACAAGCTGCTTGACAAGCTGATTGGCTGCCTGTAAGCAATGCTCCACCAAAGTTAGTTTCTGATGGTGGTCCGTAGAAAGTTACTAATTTAACATCTGCTGCTTTTAAAGCTGCATCTAATGCATATACAGCTTCAAGTGGAGGAGCTATTAAATAAGCTATAGGCTCTCCCTCTTTAATGTTCGCAGTTTTTGATAAAAAGCTACCTGTTCTTGAGACACAGTGAGCAAAATATGGCACTGTATTATCATCATTAGCACTTGTAAAACTTGCTCCATTTTCTATGAAATCTAGAGCAGAATTAAGTCCACTTCTAACTTCTGCTGGACTTGGTCCAGCCATTATTCCTATAACTTCACCTGCTAGTTTTGTACTTGCATTTGCAGAACCTGCATACATTGATTTTGCATACACTATTTCTACCTCTGCTGATTTTGTAGCTGCATCTAAAGCTGTATAAGTAACATCATCTATATCTGCTGTTATAATTCCTAAACTCTTATGATGTGGAGCTAAATTAAAGGCTTCTACCAAATCTTGACTAACATTTGATATTATTTTTACACCTAATACCGTTGCACGAATAGCTTCATTTTTCATGTGTTTTGCCTCCTAATTATAATTTCTTTACTATAATTTTAAATCTACTCCACTTGCTTTCTTTTCTAGCATTAATTTTATTATGTCAGATATATGAGCACCTGCTTCTACTGGAGGAGTTCCACCTTTATGTATATTAGATACAACTGTTCTTCTAGCTTCTGGCATATTTACAGTAGCTTTGTATGCTATATAAGCACTCATACTTTCTGCTGTAACAAGGCCCGGTCTTTCTCCTATAAGTACACAAGTAACATCTGCTTCTAATGTTTCAGATACTACATCCATAACTCCTACTCTTCCATTTTTAACGAAGAATGGAGTTCCTACAGAAATTTTGTAACCCTCAAGGCCCTGTATCATAGCTGGAAGTACATCACGAATATTAGCTTCTATAGCTGCTGAGCTTAATCCATCTGACACATATATTTGTACCTGTGGTCTCATTTTGCAGTTAGCTTTTATAGCTTCTATACCCTCTGCAGTTATCTTTTTTCCAAGGTCTGGTCTTGTTATAAATTCATCTTTATTGATGCATTCTGTTTTAACAGACAATAAATTCATTTCCTTTAAGAATTCCTCTGAAACATCTGAGAAAACTGAATCTTGAGCTGCCGCATGATCTGCTCTAACTCTTAAAGCTGTTTCTGTTTTATATCTAGGACCTGCTCTCCAAATTCCTAATCTTGCTGGAGTAGATTCCTTCATTTTTAAATATCCCTTAGCATCTGCTGGGTTTGGAACTAAAAGTTGTTTTTTAATATCAACAGTTGTAATATCCTCAATAAATCCATCTTCAACCTCTGTTTTAATAGAATTTTCAACTTTAGCTGCAACTTTCTTATCTTTACTTGTCATTTCAAGTAGTACCTGTTCAACCAATTTTTTTAAATCATTTTCTGATACCATTATTTTTCCTCCTCTCATTATTTAAGAAATACAGATGCATCTCCTGTTTTTTCAGTCAATTTACCATCTTTTGTGAATCCCATTTTTTCCATCCAAACTTCAAACTCTTTTATTGGTTTTAAGTGTAATAAATCTCTTAGTGTTGCTGTTTCATGGTATCCAGTAGACTGGTAGTTAAGCATTATATCATCACCATGAGGTAATCCCATAAAGAAGTTACATCCTGCCGCTGTAAGAAGTACAGATAAATTTTCTATATCATTTTGATCTGCCTTCATATGGTTTGTATAACAAGCATCAACACCCATTGGTACTCCAGTTAATTTACCCATGAAGTGATCCTCAAGACCTGCTCTTATAACTTCTTTACTATCATATAAATATTCGGGTCCTATAAATCCAACAACAGTATTTACTAGGAATGGGTTATATCTCTTAGCAAATCCATAACATCTTGCTTCCATAGTTACTTGATCTACACCATTATGACTATCTGAAGATAATTCTGAACCCTGTCCTGTCTCAAAATACATTACATTAGGGCCAGATCCTGTGCCTTCTTTAAGTGCTAACTGCCTTGCTTCTTCTAACATATCTGCAGTTATTCCAAAAGCTTCATTCCCTTTTTGAGAACCCGCTATACTTTGGAAAATCAAATCCGCAGGAGCTCCACGTCTTATAGCTTCCATTTGTGTTGTTACATGAGCTAATACACAGTTTTGAGTTGGTATTTCCCATTTATTCTTAAAGTCTTCAAAGGTTTTAAGAACTCGCATTACACTTTCAACGGAATCATCAACTGGATTTAAGCCTATAACCGCATCTCCAACACCATAAGTTAATCCTTCCATAAGAGAAGCTAAAATCCCTTGTGGATTATCTGTGGTATGGTTAGGTTGAAGTCTTGCAGATAATGTTCCTTCAAGTCCTATTGTTGTATTACAATGTGCAGTAATTCTTATCTTTTTTGCTCCATAAATTAAATCTAAATTAGACATTAACTTAGCTACAGCAGCTACCATCTCACTAGTAAGTCCGCGACTTGTTCTTTTAATATCTTCTCCAGTAGTGTTTTCATTTAATATCCACTCTCTAAATTCAGATACTGTTAAGTCTTTAATTCCAGCGTATATCTTTTCATTGACATCATCTTGAATTATTCTTGTTACCTCGTCTATTTCATAAGGTACCGCTGGACAATTTCTCAAATCCTCTAAAGTTAAATGACTTAAAACTACCTTAGCCGCTACTCTTTCTTCTGAAGATTCTGCTGCAATTCCTGCAAGCTTATCTCCTGACTTTTCTTCATTTGCCTTTGCCATAACTTCCATTATTGATTTAAAATCATACACTTTTCCAAATAACTTTGTTTTTAATTTCAAGATAATTCACCCCTCTTATTTTTTATGAATTAAATATTAGTGTTTTAATTATTACTGGTACAACCCTACCATTTGCTAGAGGTTTACCTATGTCTATGTAATCGCCATTTTCGACGTTTATAGTGTCAATACAAACAACTTCTTTTTTGAAATTAAGCTGTTTATATAAAGTTTGTCCAAGGACTTTAGCTATATCATTTTCAACTACTAAAACAGTTGGAAAATCACCTTTTAAAATCTCTTCCATACCCTCAATCAAAGTCTCCGCTAATTTTTGTACCTCTACAAAGCTAGGATTCAACTTTCCTTTTATGGCTATAGCCACGGGTTGAAGCTCATTCTCTAATGTAAACCACTTAAGTTTTTCCTTTATAACCTTAACCATGTTTTCATGACCTGAATTTTCTTCATCCTCTGAAAGTTTTAGTATTGGAAGGTTTTTAATAGGAAACTTATCCTCTGTATATGTTATTGTACTGCCGCTAATTTCTGTGGTGTGAGAACCAGCTCCTACCACCGTAGCCCTTATGGTCTCTATAGATTTTTTAACTACAATTTTAGTACATAACTTTGACTTACTAATAGCTTGACCAAGTAATATACCTATATCTCCATACTTAAACATTTCTTCAGGTTCCAGATTGCAAACATAATCAGCAACTCCTCCAGAAAATGTAATATAATCTATTGCTATATCGCTTCTAATTCCCTTATTTGTAAGTATTCTTTCATAGAAGCTACTCTTTTCTCTTATATTCACACTTTCCTCTAAAAGTTTAACCATTTCATCGACTATAATATTCAAAGCCTCAAAGGTTGGCTTCTGCCCCTCTTCTATATAAACATGATTTAACTTAGCTAATTCCTTTATCTTCTCCGCAATATATAGAACTTTGCCCGAAGACTTATCAATTTTAATAAGTCTTCCACCTATATCTAAACATCCTGTATCTAAAAGTTTTCCTTCTTTGAAGACTGCTATATTAGTAGTTCCTCCACCAATATCCAAGTTAACTACAGTAGACTCTTCATCCTCAGAAATTTTATCTGCTCCTGCACCTTTTGCTGAGATTATTGATTCTAAATCGGGGCCTGCAGTAGCTACAACAAACTCTCCTGCAAGTCCACTTAATTTTTGCAAAACATCATTAGCATTTTGCTTTCTAGCAGTTTCGCCGGTTATTATAACCGCCCCTGTTATAACATCTTGGGGCGCTATTCCTGCTGCAAGGTACTCTCTTTCTACTATTTCACGGACCTTTTCACCATCTATCTCCTTTTGTGATTTAAGTGGTGTGAAGTATATTTCACTTCTATATATAATTTCCTTATCCACAATGGATATTCTAGGTATAGAGAAATTTGAGGCCAAATTTTCTATAACTATTTTACTAAATACAAGTTGTGTTGTTGAAGTACCAATGTCTATACCAACACTTATAATTTCTTCTCTCATATTAATTCCTCTTTTCAAATGCCTTATGAATTTTCAGAAACACAGTTTAAAGAACAAAAAAAGGCTTAAAGTCATTTAAAAAAATAACTTTAAGCCTCATCGCTTACCTTAAAAACACGCCCTTGTGTTTCCATTATCCATATTAATTTTTGAAATCAAATAATACCTTAGTTCCTTTTGAGTCTGTTACTATATTAATGTTCCCATTTAGCTTATCCTTAACTAAACTATTTACTATACTAAGTCCTAAACTATTTTTTCTAACACTATTTATATCATAGCCTACACCATTGTCAACTACTACAATTGTAGAATATATTTCACATTTTTCAATTATAAGATCTATATTCCCAAAAGGTTTATCTATAAAAGCATATTGCATAGAGTTTTGAAGTAATTCATTTACTACAAGAGCTATTGAAGTTGCTTTATCAGAACTTACTTTAAAATTATCTCCAATTACCTTTACTTCAATATTTTTATTAGCAATATTAAAATACCTTACAGCGTTATTTTTAATATTAGTAATAACCTCTTGTATACTTACTTCATCTAAACCTTCTTGAGATAGTATTTCATGGGTAGATGCTATACTTAAAATTCTATTCATGCTTTCATTTAATGCATCCTTAGTCTGCTGGTTATCGCTTCTTCTTGCTTGAAGTCTAAGTAAACTCGCTATAGTTTGCAGGTTGTTTTTCACTCTATGGTGAATTTCTTTGATAGCTACAGATTTTAAAATTAATTCTTTCTCTTTATCCTTCATCATTGTTATGTCCCTAATCATAGTAACAAGTTTTAATTTTTTATCAGTCAATATTACTCTCTTAACTTTAAAAAACATTTTTCCTAATTGTACTTCACACTCATTACACTTAGGAGAACTCATTACCTCCGTAAAATTAATATCATCTAAAGCTATATTATCGTAATCCATACCTATTAGATTGTCTTTATAACCAAGTTTTTTGTATAATAAATCTGCAATAGTATTTCTAAACCTTACTACCCCTTCTTCATCAAAGATAATAACAGCTTCATCTAAGTGCTCCGTTATGCTATTTTCATTTTCTGTCAAAGATACTAAAGTATTAGCTAACTGATCATAGCCTTCTACCAGCATTTCCATATGTTTATTTTTATTTATTTCTTCCGTTATGTCATTCTCTACTATTAGAACACCTATAATTTTGCCCTTGTTTTCTATAGGTGACACCGTTTGTCGTACATTTATATGCTCTTGGGTCACGGCCTTCAAGTCTTTAGTTACTATTCCAATATCCAGTGTTCTAATCACAGCAGGTTCGTTATCTCTTAATGCCAGTTCACCTACTACACTATTTTGATACATAGAAGGTCCATTAATAGGTTTTGCCTCAGCTACTACTATAGCTTCATCAGCTTCTCTAGTTGGACAATCTATAAAAACATCTGCATTTACAATATTCGCTAA
>DAVZGU010000033.1:0-10424 GCA_052274215.1 Clostridium sp.
ACCTAGGGAAAAATCCTCAAAGTGATTTAATAAAAGGGTATTATACACTACCCCTAATATATGCTATGGTAGAGGACAAAGAAAATAAGATTGCTACTATTTTAGATAACTCTTCATTAAGTAATGAAAATGTACTCGAAATAACTATATTAGTTAATAAATACAAAGGAATAGATAAAGCTCAAAACTTAGCGGATAAATATACAAAAAAAGCTTTTGATTATATAGAAAAATTACCTGATTGTGAAAGTAAAGAAATAATTAAAGATATAACACAAAAATTATTAAATCGTAATTCCTAATGAATTCTAGAAAGGAGTCGTTTTATGGCTTATAAAGATTTACAGGATTTTATAAAACATTTGAAAGAAAAAAAACTTTTAGATGAAATTGAAATAGAAGTGGATAGTGATCTTGAAATTACTGAGATAACTGATAGAGTTTCAAAAAAAAATGGAAATGCATTGCTTTTTAAGAATGTAAAAAATTCTGACTACCCAGTATTAATTAATTCTTTAGGAAGCTACGAAAGAATTAACTATGGACTAGAAGTGGAAGATCTAGATGAAATTGCTGAAACTATAATGGATTTTATGGATGTTACTAATTACATAACCTTAATGAATAAGGTAAAATCTATTCCGAAGCTTGCTAGGCTTGCAAGGGTGTTTCCTAAAAAAGTGAAAAATGCACCTTGTCAAGAGATAATAGAGGAAGCAGATTTAAGTACACTTCCAATATTAAAGTGCTGGCCAAAAGACGGAGGACGATACATAACACTTCCACTCGTAATAACAAAGGATCCAGAAACTAACCAGCAGAACGTTGGAATGTATAGGCTTCAAGTATATGATAAAAATACCACTGGTATGCATTGGCATCTACATAAAGACGGCAAAGAGATATATGAAAAATATAGGAAGCTTGGAATGAAAATGCCTGTATCTGTGGCCATAGGATGTGACCCGGCAACTATATATGCAGCAACTGCACCGCTTCCAAAAATGATAGATGAAATGATTTTTGCAGGATTTCTTAGAAAATCACCTTTAGAAATTGTTAAATGTATTACCAATGACATTTATGTACCTGCTAATGCTGAATTTGTATTAGAAGGATATGTAGACTTAGATGAAAAAAGACTAGAAGGACCCTTCGGTGACCATACAGGATATTATTCTCTTGAAGATATGTATCCCGTATTTCATATTGAAAAGATTACAAGAAAAAAGAATCCGGTATATGTTACAACGGTTGTAGGTAAGCCTCCTATGGAAGATTGTTACCTAGGAAAAGCTACAGAACGGATTTTTTTACCTCTAATAAAGGTTCAATGCCCTGAAATAATAGACATGAATTTCCCTTTAGAAGGGGTGTTTCATAATTGCGTAATTGTTTCCATTAAAAAAGCTTATCCAAAGCATGCTCATAAAATTATGAATGCGCTATGGGGCCTTGGACAAATGATGTATACAAAAATGATTATAGTTGTTGATGAAAATATAGATCCACATGATATTTCAACCGTTGCATGGAAAGTATTTAACAATATAGACCCTAAGAGGGATCTAGTAATTTCAGAAGGACCATTAGATGCACTAGATCATGCATCAAATACTCCTCATTATGGTTCTAGAATAGGAATAGATGCTACGAAGAAATGGCCCACAGAAGGACATTCAAGGCCTTGGCCAGATGATATAGAAATGTCGGATGAAATTAAAGAAATGGTAGATAAGAGGTGGAAGGAATATGGTATTAAAGAAACTTAAAAAATATGGAGAGTTAGTTATGTTTTCGCATACATTATTTTCACTTCCTTTCGCTTTAATAGCAATGATTTGGGCAGCTGATGGGTTACCTTCAGGTCGCACAATATTTTGGATATTAATTGCTTTGATTGGAGCTCGCAATGGAGCTAATGCTCTTAATAGAATTGTAGATAAAGATATTGATAAAAAAAATCCTAGAACGGCAAATAGACATTTGCCAAAAGGAGTAGTAAAGGATTATGAAGTCTGGGGAATTGTAATACTGTGTTTTTCAATCTTTATTTTAGCAGCCTATGAATTAAATACTTTATGTTTTGTATTATCACCAGTGGCACTTTTTCTTTTTATAATTTATTCCTACACTAAAAGATTTACATGGATATGCCATATTATTCTAGGTATTACCTGTGGAGGAGCTCCTGTGGGAGCGTGGCTTGCAGTAACAGGGGAATTTGCGCTCACGCCAATTGTTTTAGGTGCTGTAGTAACTTTATGGGTAGCAGGGTTTGATATAATTTATGCAACTCAAGATATTGACTTTGATAGAAAGGCAGGTTTATTTTCTATACCTGCTAAATTTGGTCTAAAGGGTGCTTTATACATATCCACCTTGTTTCACTTTATTATGATTTTACTTTTAATTAGCTTATATTTTATAATGCATACAGGCCTTATATATTTATTTGGTATTTTTATAAGTGCTATTTTATTAGCATTAGAACATTATATTGTATCGCCAACAAACGAAAAGAAGATGAAAATTGCTTCTTATCACATAAACCAAGTTGTAAGTGTTTTGATATTTGTTTTTACTGTATTAGATATGTATATATATTATAATTAAGAGGTGATTTATTTGGGAAGATATATAGTAGGGATTACTGGAGCTAGTGGAAGCATTTATGGCGTACGACTTATAGAAGAACTAATAAAAAAAGATAATGAAGTTTATTTAGTTATTACGGATAATGGTAGAAAAGTTTTAGAATATGAGGTTGAAATTAATTTTGAGGAATGGCTCCAAAATATGAATAAAACCAAAGGAACGCTTAAACTATGTGAAATAGACGATATGTTTTCCTCTATAGCAAGCGGTTCCTTTAAGACAGATGGAATGGTAATTGTGCCATGCTCAATGGGAACACTTTCAAAAATAAGAAGTGGGACTTCCGATAATTTACTAATAAGAGCTGCGGATGTAATCATTAAAGAAAAAAGAAAGTTGATTTTGATTCCAAGAGAAACGCCTCTTAGTTCTATTCATCTTGATAACATGCTTTTTTTAAGTAATTTAAATGTTAGGATAATACCGCCTATGCCAGCTTTTTATCAAAAGCCTAAAACTATTGACGATATTATAAATATCACGGTGGGGAGAATTCTTGAAAACTTAGATATAGATAGTGATTTATGTCATGAGTGGAGTGGAAATAAATGATAAAAATAAATAACTTAAATGTTTGTTATAAAAATGTAGACAAACAGGTAAAGGTAATAGAAAATGCAAATTTAACAGTGAAAAAAGGGGAAATATGTGCTGTAATTGGACCCTCAGGGGGAGGCAAATCAACCTTATTAAAAGTTCTAGCAGGAATTATTGTAGACTATGATGGTGAAGTTTTAATAGATGGAAAAAAAGCAGATCCTAAAATACATAGAATTGGATTAATACCTCAGAATTATGGACTAGTTAAATGCAAAACCGTAGAAGAAAACATATTTCTCTCAACGAAAATTAAAGATGGTAAGGGGAATATAGATATAGAATTTTACAAAAAAATTCTAAAGGAGTTAAAGCTTGAAGATTTTGTTAAAAGGTACCCCAGTCAGCTAAGTGGGGGACAAATGCAGAGGGTTTCCCTTGCTAGAGCTTTATTATTAAAACCAGATTTACTTTTAATGGATGAATCTTTTTCTGCATTAGATGCTATGACTAGGGAGGATGTTCAAAAATTGTTTTTAGAAGTATGGGAAGAACATAAGGTTACCACCATCCTTGTAACCCATGATATTAAGGAAGCAATATATTTAGCAAAGGACATAGCTGTAATCTCGCAGTCTCCAGGAAAAATAGTTGAAGTTATAAGCAATCCATTGTTTGGACGTGTAACTACAGAAGTAGATTTAGAGTATATCCAGATAAATAGTAAACTTAGAAAAATTCTTAAAGGGGATACGTAGTAATGAGACTTAAAGAATATAAAATAATTAACTTTGTTATTGCTTTTATTATTATTTTTAGTTTATGGCAAATCATAGCAATGATTATTAACAAGCCTTTATTTCCACCGCCATATGCAATAATTATAAATATATTTAGAACTTTTAATAGCGATATCTCAATCCACGTTATTTATAGTTTTAATAGAATTATTGTAGGTATATTATTTACTTTGGTAATAGGTGTGCCAGTAGGGATTTTAATGGGATACTTTAAAAAAATTGATTTAATATTTTCACCAATTATATATTTTAATTATCCAATACCTAAGATTGCATTACTTCCTATAGTAATGCTTATTTTTGGGTTAGGAGATTTGACAAAAATAGTTATGATATTTTTAATTACCTTTTTCCCGGTAGTAGTTAATATACGAGATGAAGTTAAAAATATTCCTGAAGACGTTTTTTATCCTATGTATTCACTGGGAGCAACAAATTTTCAAATAATAAAAGAAATTGTTTTTCCAGGAATTCTTAAAGCTATATTAACATCTCTTAGAATAGGTATAGGTACAGCAATATCAGTTTTGTTTTTTACTGAAAATTTCGGAACTGAATACGGAATGGGATATTTTATTATGGACTCCTGGATGAGAATTAACTATATACAAATGTACTCAGGAATTTTAATTCTAAGTATAATTGGCTTATTTTTCTTTATTATAATTGATATTTTAGAGGGGATATTTTGTCCTTGGATATAAGAATATTAAAATAATTATCAAGAGTTTTACAATGGCATAGTAAATGGTATACTTGAAAGGAGAAAGAAGCTCAAGATCGATATTATTATAATAATCGGTATTTACTTAAGAGAAGGTCAAGGGTAATAACAAGAGGGGAGAATTATTTGAAAAAATTATTAGGACTAACTTTAACAATAGTTTTAGCAACTAGCCTAGTGGCTTGTGGTTCTAAAAATATAATTTATAAAGAAGGAATTTATGAGGGAAATGCAGAGGGACATATTGGACCTATAAAAGTACAAATAGTAACGGACAAATATGAAATAAAAGAAATTAAGATATTGGAACAACAAGAAATTCCAATAATAGCTGATACAGTTTATGAAAAAATCCCAGCCAGAGTAATTAAATCAAATAGCTCAGATGTTGAAGTTGTGGCAGGAGCTACATATACGAGTAATGGGCTTATACAAGCTATTAAGGATGGGTTAGATAAAGCAAAAGTGAAAAAATGATAATATGAGGTGGAATGTTATTGAAATTACAGTATAGATTAACAATATTCATGAGCATTATAATATTTATCGTGATTGGTAGTATAGGAGTTGTTACTTATTACCAAGCTCAAAATTCTGTGGAAACTCAAATGGGAAATAATGCCATGGATTTAGCTGTAACTATTGCTTCTATCGATATAATTAAAGAAACTTTAGCAACCTCAAAAGATTATGAAACTGTTCAAAAGACTATAGAAAGTTTCAGAGAAAAAACTAGATTTAAATATATTATTGTTATGGATATGAAGGGAATAAAATATTCCTATCCCTATGGAAATTCGTTAGGCAAAAAATATGCCGACGGTGGAGAAGAACAGGTTATTACAAAGGGTGAATCTTATGTATCTAAGGACAGGAATGTGCTTATTTCTGCAATAAGAGCCTTCGTACCCATATATTATAAGGGAGAACAAGTAGGAGCAGTTTTAGTGGGCCTTTTAACCGATACCGTGTATGCTGAACTTAGCTTTCATTTATTTTGTTTAAAGATAGCCTTAGTAGGTGGGCTTTTAATAGGAATAATTGGTGCAGCGATTCTATCAAATATAATAAAGAAAAGCATATTTGGACTAGAGCCAAAGGAAATAGCACTTTTACTCGGTCAGAGAGACTTAATTTTGCAAAATCTGAAAAATGGAATTCTAGCTATTGATAAAGATGGTAAAGTAATACTCTTTAACAAAATAGCTAAGGAAATCCTAAAACTAGAAGATGAGGATATAGGTAAAAAGGTTTCTAATTTTAACTTTAATTATACAGATGAAATGATGGAAGTATTAAGGACTCATGAAGGGGTATATAACCAAGAAATTAAAATACGCCAGAATAGAACCCTTATGTGCAGTCATACATTATTAAAAAATCATAAAGAAGAGATTATAGGTGTTGTATCCAGTTTTCAGGACTTAACAGAGGTTAAGAATATGGCAGAAGAATTAACGGGAATTAAAAAAATGACCTGCGCCTTAAGAGCACAAAATCACGAGTTTATGAATAAACTTCACACTATCTCAGGACTTATACAATTAGAAGAATATGATGAGGTAATTGAATATATTTGTCATATATCGAAGATGCGAGGCGAAGTTTCTGATATTCTCAATAAAAAAATTAAGAATACATATATAGCAGGGATCTTACTTGCCAAATATAACAAGGCAACAGAAGCAAAGATTTCTTTAGAAATTGATACAGATTCTTATATAGATAAAATTCCTGAAAACATAACAGTAGATGAAATTTGCTCTGTTATTGGAAACTTAATAGAAAATTCTATTGAAGAATTAGTGAAATTTGAAAATGGTAGGATATTTATAAGATTAAATTCTACTAATGATGGACTTAGAATAAGGATACAGGATAATGGCCCTGGAATTAGTGAAAATATAATAGATAGTGTTTTTGTTCGTGGATTTACAACCAAAGTCGGAAATAGAGGATTTGGGCTTAGTATTGTAAAACAAATAATAGATTATGGTGGTGGAGATATAAATATTCTACAAGAAAATGGGACTATATGGGATATATTTATACCAATGAAAAGGGGTAGATGATATGATTAAGGTTCTTATTGTTGAAGATGACCCAATGGTTGCAAAAATCAACGAAAAATTTTTAAAAAAGGTAGAGGGATTTACACTATATGATAGCGTTAACTCAATTGAAAAAGCAAAAGAAGCTGTATTAAGCGGGAAACCTGACTTAATATTATTAGATGTTTTTTTTCCTCAAGGTAAGGGCATAGATTTATTAAAGTGGATACGACTGGAAAATTTAAAATGCGATGTTATATTAATCACTGCAGATAGGAACACAGAAACGGTTGAAGAAGCCTTTCGATATGGTGCAGTAGATTATTTAGTAAAACCATTTATATTCAATAGATTTAAAGAATCACTTATTCAATTTAAAAGTAGAAAGAATAGTTTTAAAAACTTTGATAGTATGGAGCAAGGAGCTATTGATAAATATACCATAAAAGCGAATAAACATGTGATAGAATATGATGAGAATATTGGTGACATTAAGGGGTTTAATCAATACACTTATGAAAAAGTTTTAGTGGGTATATCTAACATGAAGGATAATCCTTTTACATCAGAGCAGATGGCAACAAATATCGGAGTTTCTAGAATAACTGCTAGAAGATATTTAGATTATTTAGAGAAAGAACAAAAGCTTGTAGTTGAAATGGAATACGGTAAAGTCGGTAGACCTAAGAACAAATATAGAATAAAAGGAGAATATTAGTGTCATCTAAGATGCACTAATATTCTCCTTTTATTAGTGGTAGGCTTTCCTTCTGAAATGCCGTTAAAACTCCTCAGTTTCTAATTTAAATCCTTCTATAACAATATCTTCATCAATTTCAATAAGTAGGCATCTTCTGCCGTCCTTGTTTTTCACTTGTTTAATTGAATTTAGTTCCTTAGGTGTTAAAGTAATATTTGCAATATCACTAGTAATTTTAATGGATTTTGAATTAAATTCAGGTACAATATTGTTTATCTTAAAATCATATTCACTACCACAAGTTTCTTCAAAAGCAGTTTCTATATCGCATATAATCTCTGCACCACAATTATTAAGGATATTTTTAATATCGCGAGATCCGAGAGTAGGAGTTTCACCTTCTTCAGCTTGCTCTGCAAATTCGTGGATATTCGCATAAATATCCTGCATAAGTTCAGGTTTTATTTTATCTCCAATTATAGATTTTAATATATCACTAAAGCAATTTTTTTCATCTTCAGCAGTAAACTTAAAAGCACAGTTAAGAACATTTTCAATAAAGGCTGTGTTTAATTCCTTAGGTTTTGAAGCGTAATATAAAATTTTACTAATATCTGAATACCCATTAGTGAGGCTAGGAAACATGAAGCCTTCCAAGGGGGAATTAAGATTGATAACTGAATCTAGGGCTGAATTTGCTTTAAATTCCTTATCAGTGTAGTCGAATTTTAGGGTTCTCTTTGGAATATCTATTTTGTTTACACTTGCTAGGATAAAATTAAAGGCTTGGACAGCATCATCGATACTTTCATTTGCATCCATATTTTTGTGGCTAGAGCCTAGCCAGTATTCAGCTTTAATGAAAGTAACCACCACATCAGTTTCATATTTATAGTTAGCCGCAATTTTTTCAATAAGCTTATTAATGTAGCTTTGAATTTCATTTTTATCACTTGATTTTAAAGCGCCGCCTAAAATTTCTTGAGTGTTATTTTCTTCTTCTATATTTTGAACATCCAACTCGAAAATTTTAGTATCAATAGCACCGGTAAGAACTTTCTTAAAATTACCTAGAAACAACTCTTTTTTATCCATATCCATTCTATCAAAGTAATCAAATTCCGAATGAATAACTGGCTCATAATCAATTTGTACATTATCTTTTTTTAGATAAACACTATAAATTTCCTGGATTTTCATCATGCCACTATCTAATTTAAACTCTTTTCTTATGTTTGCCAACTCTTTTTTATTCATCATTAAACCTCTTTTCATTGTTATTTTATATTAAGCAATTCAAGAAAATATTCTCGAAATAAGTGACTTGTTATTTTCTTTCATATGCATAAAATTATAACACAAAATTATGGATTGGAATTATGAAATTTCCTTTATTGATTAATAATAACTATTGACAAATTATCATTACCATGTTATATTATAAATATAAGAAGCGCAACTTATCATATATTTAGTAAAATCTTTAAACAAACTTGATACCCCCAATAAAATATAAGAGAGTGGGGAGAGGTCATAAGAAATATATAGAAACTATACGTAAACTAAGAATTCAAAGATGATTGCCATTGCAATCGGCTAAGAAGCCATTTTATAAATTACTTAGGAATACAAAAGTTAAGTTTAACCGTAATAAATTAAGTATTAAGATTGTAACATTATACTGATTTAATGATTAAAATTTAAAAAAGAAAATATAGTTTAAGGAGAAAAAATATTGTTAAATATATTAAGAAAAAATAGAAGTTAGAATCTAATTCGTTGTGAATTAAGAATTCTAACTTCTATTTGTTTGTGTATTAATATTGCAGCGACCCAAGAGATGATTTAATTATTTTCAGCAAACCAGTCAATCAATTTTTTAGCTATGCTTATACTATCAGGTGTTAAAGGTAGTTCAGTAGAACTATACCATTTAGCATGCCCAATTTCTTCTCCATCTACTTGTATTTCTCCGCTTTCGTATTCACAAGTAAATCCTATCATTAGAGAATTAGGAAAAGGCCAAGGTTGATTCCCAAAATATTTTATATTTTTTACAGTAATTCCTGTTTCTTCACAAACTTCGCGAACAACACACTCCTCAAAAGTCTCTCCAACCTCTACAAAGCCAGAAACTACACTATATAAATCTTTAGGAAATTGATTATTATGAGCAAGAAGTAATTTCCCATCTTTTACAACAGCTACAATTATAGCAGGGCAAATCCTAGGGTAGTTTGCAAGTCCACACTTGGAACATTTCTTAGCTCTTTCTCCATCAACGCTCTGAGTTAATGTGCCACATCTGCCACAATATTTATGATCATTATTAAAGCTTACTACTTGTTTAGCTCTCCCAGCTATCCAAAACATGTCGTTAGGTAACTGGTGAGTTAGAAATTTAAGGTCGAGCAAACACATACTGGTTGGAATAAGGGCATCTTTGTTCATTTCTCCACAAAAGCAATTTTCACCATTTATGGAACCAAGATACTGAATATTATTTAATTTTAAATCTGCTAGATCTTTAATTGTAGGTACTATTGTTTTATTAGCTTCAGATTTAACTAATAACTCATCATTGTAAAATAAAAAATAAATATCATTATTTGTTTCAGGTAAAGTTGAAGCTACTGAGGGTATAAAAGTTGTTATAATTTCATCGTTATGCATTAGTATCATATCTCCAATCTATAATTTTAAATTGCCTAAACAATTAGAATTCATATTAATTATCATACAATTATATCATATACGAAAAATTATTAATATTATAAAAATTAATAATTAATAAGCTTTGGAAATATAACGAAGATAGGTTTACATAATTGTAATTATGTAAACCTATAAAAATGTAAACCTAAATTAATAATTAATATTGTAAAAAACCCGAAATAACGATCTATATATTATATATGCTTGAGTTTGTAAATTAAATTAAAAATATTGTCAAA
>DAVZGU010000034.1:0-10402 GCA_052274215.1 Clostridium sp.
TATTTTCAATAACCGTATTTTCAATATACGCTAACCCTTTCCGATACTTCAATTTAAAATACATCAATTAAATCTCCAGCATTATTTTTCAACTTATCTACGGAGTGAATGTACCTATTAGTAGTAGCTAGATTTTTATGTGCAGCAAAATCCCTAACTTTCTCTACTGTAGCCCCTGCTAAAATTGCTAGTGTAATTGCTGTATGCCTGGTAGAATGAACTCGTAAATCTTTATCTATACCTGCATTTTTGCATACTCTTTTTATCATGTAATTTAAAGTGCTTGCATCTAATTTTTCTTTATTATTTCCATTAGTTGAATGGCCAATAAATAAATACTCCTCGCCACTAGATAACTTATTTCTTTTAGTCAATCTAATATATTCATTTATCATAGTAAGAACGTTTCCTTGAATTTTTACTATATCCTCTTTACCACCTTTTCTTATTACTTTTACTACATCATAACCTGTATGCGTTGTAATATGCTTTATCTTAATATTTATAATCTCAGATTTTCTTAAAGCAGTTGTTAAAGCAAGTACTAATATAGTTTTATTTCTATGTCCTAATATAGTGGATGTATCTATACTATTTAATAAGACTTTACACTCTTCTTTTGTTAAAAACTCAGTTTCCTTATTATTTATCACTGGTTTTTCTTCTTTTAAATTTCCAAAAGGATTATATTTAATTATATGAATGCCTGTAGAATTATCTTGATATTTTAATAACCACTTATAGAGAGCACTCAATGATGATATTTTCCTATTTATAGTAGCAGAAGACATATTTTTATCCATTAATTTCATTATAAAATTTTGCGAATGTAGTATAGATACCTTTTTAATATCTTCTATAGTGATGTCATAAATAGAACTTACGCAAAAAAAATCTTTTATATCTCGTTCATAGCTTTTAGCAGTATATTTACTTTTTCTAGACTTAATTTCAAGAAAATACCATATAAAATTTTTATTATCTAAAGTCAAATCTGAATTATGGTTGAATTCTGTAAGATTGTTTATCATATGTATCTCCTTTAATATTTTTTAAATTTCTATACATTTTAAAAAGCTGCAAACAGTAAGTTAGCAGCTTTTTAAAATATACAGGCTATAATTATTCTTCTAAATCATTAATTAAGTTTACTATTTCTTCTAAAGCTAATTTTTCATCATCACCATTAGCTATAACGTTTACAGTTGTATTAGGACCGACTCCTAGAGATAAAATGCCTATTAAACTCTTAATATTAGCTTTTTTGCCCATATATTCTATACCTATATCTGATTTAAAAGATGCGGCTTTTCTTACTAATACTGTAGCTGGTCTAGCATGCAATCCTTTAGAATTACTAACGAGAACTTCTTTTGTTACCAATTAACTTCACCTCGATACTTTATTTATTATTGCATGCGATAATAAATAAGGTATCTTATCTATTAACACATGCTATTATAATATCATTAAAAATCATGTAAATCAATTTTAAATATTTTCAACAAACCTTGCTATTCTATCAAGTCCAATTTTTATATTTTCCATAGAAGTAGCATAAGACAATCTTATAAAATTATCTACTCCAAATGCTATACCAGGTATAACAGCAACTTTTTCTTTTTCAAGTAAAATATCTGAAAAAGCAATCGAATCTTTTATGATTTTTCCGTCGATTGATTTATTTAAAACATCACCTATATTCACCATAACATAAAAAGCGCCTTCAGGTTTTATGCAAGATAAATTATTAATGCTATTAATTTTTTCCACCATATAATCTCTTCTTAGCTTAAATTGTCCAATCATTTTACCTATATCATCTTGATTGCCATTTAAAGCTTCAACTGATGCATATTGAGCAATTGAATTGGGATTCGATGTAGTATGACTTTGAATATTAGACATTAACGACACTATTTCCGTGCTGCCAGCAGCATATCCTATTCTCCATCCTGTCATAGCATAAGCCTTAGAAAGACCGTTGATTACGATAGTCCTTTTGTAAGCATCCTCTGAAAGACTTGCTATACTAATATGGTCATTACTTCCGTACAATAATTTTTCATAAATTTCATCCGATATTATGATTAAGTTATTTATTTTTGCAAAATCAGCAATTTCCATAAGTTCTTCCTTTGAATATACGGTTCCTGTAGGATTATTGGGACTATTTAATATTATTGCTTTAGATTTAGACGTTAATGCTCTATTAAGGCTCTCAATTGTTAATTTAAATTCATTAATTTCTTCTGTTTCTATATAGATAGGTTCTCCATCCGCTAATTTAACCAATTCTGGATAACTAACCCAATATGGAACTCCAATTAAAACTTCATCTCCCGGGTTTAAAATAGCTTGAAATACATTAGCTAAGCATTGTTTTGCTCCAGCTGAAACTATAATCTGAGCCGGTGTGTAAGTTAAGTTGTTTTCTCTCTTTAATTTTCCAATTATTGCCTGTTTTAGTTCAATAATACCTGAAGCAGCTGTATATCTTGTCATGCCTTCTTTAATTGCTTTTATAGCTGCTTCTTGAATATTTTTGGGTGTATCAAAATCGGGTTCACCAGCACCAAATCCTATGACATCTATGCCCTCAGCCTTCATTTTTTTAGCCTTTGCAGTTATATCTAGTGTTAAAGATGTTGTTATTTGCTTTGCTTTTTTAGATAATACCATTTCTCTTACCCCCAATACTTATATTAATTTAATTCTTATGATACTAATATATCACTTTTTTTTTGTGATGTAAATGGAACAAACTTATTTCATATTACATACTTTTCTAAAAAAAATATAAATTAAATAAAAAAATCCTCTTGAGGTTTAGAAATATTCTAAATCTCAAGAGGATTTAATCTTACATTTTATTATTTAGCATAGTCAATAGCTCGTGTTTCTCTAATTACATTTACTTTAATTTGACCAGGATATTCTAGTTCATTTTCAATCCTTTTAACTAGATTTCTTGCCATTTCAACAGCACCTGCATCATCAACTACTTCTGGTTTGATCATAATTCTAACTTCTCTTCCAGCTTGAATAGCATATGACTTTTCTACACCTTCATAAGAATTTGCAATTTCTTCTAATTTTTCCAACCTCTTAATATAAGCTTCTAAGGTTTCTCTTCTTGCACCTGGTCTTGCTGCTGATATAGCATCTGCCGCTTGAACCAGTATTGCTTCAAGAGATTCTAACTCAACGTCACCATGATGCGCTGCAATAGCATTTACTACAATAGCGGATTCATGGTGTTTTTTAGCTATTTCTGAACCTATAAGCGCATGTGGACCTTCAACTTCATGGTCTACAGCTTTACCTATATCATGAAGTAGACCGCATCTCTTAGCGAGTGTTGGGTCAATTCCAAGTTCAGATGCCATAAGTCCAGCTAAATATGAAACTTCTATAGAATGCTTCAATACATTTTGACCATAACTAGTTCTGTATTTAAGCCTTCCAAGTAGCCTGATAATTTCCGAATGAAGTCCATGCACTCCTGTTTCAAAAGTTGCTTGTTCTCCTTCTTCTTTTATGTCACTATCAACTTCTTTTTTAGCTTTTTCTACCATTTCTTCAATTCTAGCAGGATGAATTCTTCCATCCACTATTAGTTTCTCAAGTGCTATTCTAGCAACTTCGCGCCTTATAGGATCAAATGCTGAAAGAATTACTGCTTCAGGTGTATCATCTATTATTAAATCTACTCCTGTAAGCGTTTCTAGAGTTCGAATATTTCTACCCTCTCTACCTATTATTCTTCCTTTCATCTCATCATTAGGAAGCGAAACCACATGAACTGTTGTTTCTGCTACATGATCGGCTGCACATCTTTGAATAGCATAAGTAATAATTTCTCTTGCTTTTTTATCAGCTTCTTCTTTTGCCTTAGTTTCAATTTCTTTAATCATAATTGCAGCATCATGTTTAATTTCTTTTCTAATTTCATCTAATAAAACTTGTTTTGCCTCATCAGATGTTAAACCTGATAATCTTTCTAATTCTCCTCTTTGCTTTGTGTATAAATCTTGTACACTTGCTTCTAGCATTTCAATTTCTTGTTGTTTTTTATTAAGATTTTCTTCTTTTCTCTCCAGCACGTCACTTTTTTTATCTAATGATTCTTCTCTTTGGATGTTTCTTCTTTCTAACCTTTGAACTTCATTACGTCTTTCTCTTGATTCTTTTTCTAAATCAGTTCTAAGTCTGTGAACTTCCTCTTTGGCCTCTAAAATAGCCTCTTTCTTTTTTGATTCAGCATCTTTTACACTATCATCAATAATTTTTTTAGCTTCTTTTTCGGCCTTGAAAATATTTGCTTGAGATATATTTTTTCTAATATAAATTATAACAAAAATACCTGCTAAAACAACAACCAAAATAGCACAAACTACTATTAGCATTGTTTGACTTTTAGTATCCATTGATTATCAACACCTCCTTTGCTTATTTCAAATCTATTTAAGAGTAAATATGAAAGCCAGAAAAGGTGCTATATTTATTCAATTGGTAACAATTTAAATATACTAAACCAGTATTTGTATTTATTTTATATTACTTTTCAGTTAATGTCAAGATTTTAACGATTAAATAAGTCCTCGCTCTTACTATTATATAGTAATTATGATAAACTTTAGCATATTACAACATAGAATGCATATGCCTGATACCATAATAATATTCCTTAATTATAAGTTAAAGAAAAAAAGCAAGTAAAAACTTGCTTTTATGCTTCTTTTTTACTTGATTCTTTTTTGCTAACTTCTTTTTTACTAGTCTCTGCATTCTTGTATAATGGTAGATTATGTTTTGTTCTAATTTTGTTTTCTATTTCCAACATAACCAAAGGGTTTTCTTTGAAATATTGTTTTGAATTTTCTCTTCCTTGTCCAAGTCGTATATCTCCATATGAGAACCATGCTCCACTTTTTTGTACAATTTCTTCTGTAACGCCTATATCTAGAACATCGCCCTCTCTTGATATGCCGTGACCATACATAATATCAAATTCAGTTTTCTTAAATGGAGGAGATACTTTGTTTTTAACTATTTTTATTCTTGTTCTATTACCCATAAATTCGTCGCCTTGTTTAATTGTATCTATTTTTCTAATATCTATTCTAACAGATGCATAAAATTTAAGCGCTCTACCACCAGGGGTTACCTCTGGGCTACCAAACATTACTCCTACTTTTTCTCTTAATTGATTTATAAACACAAGAACACATTGGGATTTATTTATAGACCCAGCAAGTTTTCTTAAAGCTTGAGACATAAGTCTTGCTTGAAGTCCTATATGAGAGTCTCCCATTTCTCCTTCAATTTCAGCTTTAGGAACTAGTGCTGCTACTGAATCTACAACAATAACATCTATAGCCCCAGAGCGAACTAAAGCCTCTGTAATCTCTAGTGCTTGTTCACCAGTGTCTGGTTGAGATACTATTAGATCTTCTATATCTATTCCTAGTGCTTTCGCATATTCAGGGTCTAAAGCATTCTCTACATCTATAAATGCAGCTGAGCCACCATTTTTTTGAGCTTCTGCAGCTATATGAAGAGCAAGTGTAGTTTTACCTGAAGATTCTGGTCCAAAAATTTCAATTATCCTTCCTCTAGGTACACCACCTATGCCTAGTCCTATGTCAAGTCCTAAACAACCAGTAGAAATAGCTTCTACGTTTAATTTACTATTTTCTCCAAGTTTCATTACAGAACCTTTTCCGAATTGTTTTTCTATTTGACCCATAGCTACTTCTAGTGCTTTTAATTTTTCATTATTCATAAATTTCCCCTACGGGTTCACCATCCTTTTCCGACGAACATTTGTTCTAACTTAAGTATACACCATTTATTTTATATGGTCAACATACAAAGTAAAATTTGCCATTTCCATTTGGCTATAGAAATCCTTTTATTTGTATTGTTAACAAACTCTGATAATTTAATCACTTATCAACTCTAATTGTACCTTTGTTTTTTACAAAATAGTCAACACCAGATATTATTGTAATAATTACTGCAGCAGCCATGGAAATATTAGTTAACGTATTTAACATTGTATTTGCATAAGATAAATTTATCAATGCCGTAATTATAGCTACTATTTGAATAACGGTTTTCAGTTTTCCCCATTTACTAGCCGCAATTACTTTTCCATCTGAAGCAGCTATTGTTCTAAGTCCTGAAACTGCAAATTCTCTAGCAATTATAATCATAGCTACCCAACTAGGCACAATCTGAAGCTCCACTAATGAAACAAGCGCAGCAGTTACTAAAAGTTTATCTGCTAGAGGATCCATAAATTTTCCAAAATTAGTTATTTGATTTCTGCTTCTAGCTACATAGCCATCCAACTTATCAGTGAGAGAGGCTATTATAAAAACAATCGTAGCCAGTTCTTTTCCATAAGGTATTCCTTTAACTGCCATAAATATTAAAAATATAGGTACTAAAAAAATTCGAATCATTGTAAGTTTATTTGCAAGATTCATAGCACACAACTCCTATTAAATCATATTCTAACGCTTTGGTAACCCTTACTGTAACGAATTCTCCCTTATTATAATCCTTGTCAGATTCAAAGAAAATAGTTCCATCAACTTCTGGTGCCATTTCATAACTTCTACCAAAATAAGTTTTACCATTAAATCCTTCTACTAAAACTTTGTAAATTTTGTCTATTTTTTTACTATTTATCTCTTTTGATATACTTTGTTGCACAATCATTAATTCTTCTTCACGTTTTTCTTTTATTTCTTCTGGAATTTGATTTTTCATCTCTGCAGCTGCGGTACCATCTTCCATTGAGTACTTGAACACTCCCAATTTATCAAATTTAGTTTCATTAATAAACTGTTTCAATTCTTCAAAATTTTCTTCCGTTTCTCCTGGAAATCCAACGATTAATGTAGTTCTAAGGGTTAATCCCTTAATACTCTTCCTCATCTTATTTATGTTTTCTGTTATGATGTTTTTTCTGCCTTTCCTTTTCATGGATTTAAGAAGCTCATCGCTTATATGTTGAATTGGTATATCTACATATTTGCAAACTTTATCATTTAAAGAAATTTCATTAATAATATCATCCGTCATTTCCTCTGCATAGCAGTAAAGTACTCTAATCCACTCAATTCCACTTATTTTAGAAATTTCACTTATTAACTTATGTAGGTTTTTTTCACCATACAAGTCTATCCCGTATCTAGTAGTATCTTGAGCAACTAAAATAATTTCCTTGCAACCATGTTCACTTAAATCCCTAGCTTCTTGTATTATGTTCTCCATTTTTCTGCTTCTATATTTCCCTCTAATATTGGGTATTGCGCAATATGCACAAGCATTATCACACCCTTCAGAAATTCTAATATAAGCAGAGTATATTTCTGTAGTTAATACTCTTTGTCCTTCATTAATATTATCATCACTATAAGTGCAATGTTGTACTTTAATGTTTTTTAAAAGAACCTCTTCTATGCTACTTAGTAACTTGTCATAATCATTAACACCGAGTATTATATCAAGTTCTGGCATCAATTCAATCAAGTCCGCCCCATAACGCTGAGTAAGGCAACCCGTTGCAATCAATACTGTGCAATTATATTTCTTTTTGTATTCTGACATTTCTAGAATAGTGTCTATTGATTCTTGTTTTGACGATTCTATGAATCCACAAGTATTCACTAAAATTATATCTGCTAGTTTAGGATCATTTGTCATATCATATTTCCCACTTAAACTGCTTATTACAATCTCACTATCAATTCTATTTTTATCACAGCCTAAATTTATAACTCCAACTTTTAATTTTTCCACCAGTCATCCTCCTTGTTTATCAACCTGAGTAACTTCTATTTACCAAATATCATACTACTTGTTTGACTCTTTATGTAAATAATAGCTAATAATTTTTATCTTACTACATTTGTACCCATAAATTATTGTAAATGTGATTTGCAAATTAAACAAGGGTATTTACAATTATTCTTACATTTTTTTTTTATTGTTCCTTTAACTCACTATCACTTAATAATATTTCCCTAGGCTTGCTTCCATTTCTACCTGAAATAATCCCTCGTTCCTCCATTTGTTCAATAATTCTTGCTGCTCTATTATACCCTATTTTTAGCTTACGTTGCAATAAGGAAGTGGATGCTTGTCCATTTTCAACTACGATTCTTATTGCTTCATTTAATAATTCATCAATATCCTCATCAATACTTTTATTGTTTGAACTACTCTCTATTTCATCTATTATTTCTTTTTCATAGTTTACTTCTGCCGTCTGATTTTTTATAAAACCAACAACTCGTTCAACTTCTTCTTCTGATACAAAAGCTCCTTGTATTCTAAATGGTTTAGCCTCTCCAACCGGATAAAAAAGCATATCACCTTTCCCAAGTAATTTCTCTGCACCAGAGGAATCCAAAATTGTTCTTGAATCTATTTGACTCGAAACTGCAAATGATATTCTTGAAGGTATATTGGCTTTTATTACACCTGTAATAACGTCAACTGATGGTCTCTGCGTCGCAATTACTAAATGCATTCCTGCCGCTCTTGCCATTTGCGCAAGTCTTCCAATATATTCCTCTACATCATTAGCACAAACCGTCATTAAATCTGCTAACTCATCAATTATAATAACAATCCACGGTAGTTTATTTTCAACAATGCCTTTATTAACTAATTCATTATATCCTTCTATACTTCGCACATTGTTTTCAGCAAAACTCTTGTATCTTCTTGTCATTTCATTTACAGCCCAATTTAAAGCCCCTGCAGATTTTTTGGGATCTGTTACAACTGGTATTAATAAATGAGGTATCCCATTATAAATATTTAATTCAACAACTTTAGGGTCAATTAATAATAGCTTAACCTCCTCTGGAGAATATTTATAAAGTAAACTTATTATTAATGAATTTATACAAACACTTTTTCCAGAGCCTGTAGCACCTGCTACCAGCAAATGTGGCATTTTTGTTAAATCCGAAACAACACAGTTACCGCCTATGTCTTTTCCTAAACTAAAGGATAAATTTTTGTTTGAAGCTGAAAATTCATTAGATTCTATTACTTCTCTTAAGTATACTGCGCTTAACTCTTTGTTTGGCACTTCAATTCCTACAGCTGCCTTACCAGGTATCGGTGCTTCAATTCTTACCCCGGAAGAAGCTAAATTCAGTGCAATATCATCTGCTAAATTCACAATTTTACTCACCTTAACACCAGCATTTGGTTGAAGCTCAAACCTTGTCACTGAAGGTCCTTTTGTAACTTGAATAACTTTTGCTTCAACTCCGAAGCTACTTAGCGTCTCTTGTAGCTTATTGGCACTATTAAGCAATTCTTTTTTATCATTTTTATTCATTTTAGAAGTATTGTTTTCATTTAATAAATCCACAGTGGGATATTCATATTTATAGTTTGGCTTTGCACTTGCACTATTTAATTGAATTTCTTGCTCCAACTCTTGGTTGATAGAATTATCTATATTACTTTCCTTTGAAGCACGTGCATTGTCATTCCTAATACTACTAACAGCTTCTTCTTTATTTAACTCTTCAGCGTCTGTAGCAATTTCATTTGATTTTATAAAATCGATTATTTTAATTTTATTGCTAATATCTTTGATAAATTTATTTTTTTCTCCATTTGGAACTACTAATTCTTCTTGCTTATCATTATTCTCTATATATAAATCCTTACTATCATTTTTACTCGTAGTCTTTTTAATAATAAATTTATCCTTTAAATAAAAAAAGACATCATTAAGCGATACATTTAATATTAAAATTAAGCATATAACATATATAGCAATAAAAATTATATAGCTACCCGCGGCTCCAAATAGTGTATGTAATGGTACATCAATTGAATAACTAATAATCCCACCATGTAGTACACTTTTTGAATTGTATATCTTATTTATTCCGAGCAAAAAATCTCCTTTAATATAATACTTATTTAAAGATAACATTTGTATAAATAACAGTGTATTTATTATAAAAAGTATTATTCCACAAAACTTCTTACTAAAATTTATCTTACCTTTCTTAACGATTTTGCAAATGCCAATAAATATTATAAGGAACGGCGAAAGATATGCACCCACCCCTAAGATTGCAAAAAGCACCTGATTAATCAGATTACCTATCATCCCTGATATGGAATTAGAATTTGAACCCCTAGTTGAGAAGATACTTAATAAAATTAATATGCCTATTGTTATTAAAATAATTCCATAAATTTCACTATTAGCATCTACATTACTTGCAACTTTAGATTTAGTCTTAGTTTTAGTTTTTTTTCTAGCCAAAGTATCACCTGGTTAATTAAATCTAAACAAATCTGAACATGTCAGATTATTTATAATCTAAGCACCTTATCCTTTCAA
>DAVZGU010000035.1:0-10300 GCA_052274215.1 Clostridium sp.
TATAAATCAATGGGGTGAGTTGCAAATTAAAACTAAGCCTTTGATTAAAAAAATTAAATTCCCTATTCTATTTATATAGATAAGGAATTTTTTTAATAAAACATCAAACTGAAATGGGACTAAATATTTACTCATTTTATGTATCTCTGTAATAGTAAGTATAATTTAAAATCCTGTACTTTTAGAGATAATTGCCTAATAAAACTAAAAATAGTAATAAATATATTATTTAACATCATTATTATTTGAAAGCATTCCTGAAATTGTTGCACTAATCAAAATTACATTACCACAATTTTTACAACTTACTGGAATTACTGGATATATAAAGGAGTGACCTCCTATTGTAATATTCCCATTATCAAATTCTCTCAATTCTAGTATTTTAGGTGATATTGCCCAATTTGCGGCTCCACACATAGGACATACTTTATCACTATCCCATTTCTCATTTAAATGAGTTACTATTTTTCTGCTGACTTTTGACATAATATCATTACTCCTTTTTATCTTTTAAGTATATCATTATATATGATAAATGACCTTTAGTAGGTGAAAAATTTAATGCTGTTGGAAATAGTGTTAAAAGAGGAATAAGCCATGCAATAAATCTTGCATGGCTTAGAAGAAAATTAGAAACTATTAATAATATTTCGGACTATTTTATAAATAATGGGAAATATAAACTTACTAATTTAGAATTTACAGCAATGCTGACTGATAAGTTAAAATTACAAAATAGAGGTTTGCTAGTGGATATCTTTCGACAATTTTAGACTTAAATGAATTGTTATTTTTATGTAATTGATTTACTGCCAATAGATATTGAAGAAGTTTTTTATATTATATGATGTGATGTACTCTCCTTTCAAATAACAGATTTCCATTAGTCTACTTTAATTAGATCATATTACTATACAGATAATTCATTTATCTGTATAGTAATAATTAATCAAAGATTTATTTGTTTGCTTCCATTAATGTAGACTAATCTGAGGCCTTCCATACGCATATTTGGTAATTCTTTTATCACTATTTGTTTTATACCCGTTAACATAGATATCTTTGCAGTTTTTGGTATCTTATAATTTGACATTTAGATTACTTCCTGATTACTATTATTTTTATCCTCTATTTATGCTTCCAAACATTTTCATTTTTGCTATAGTAACATCTTTTATTGAGTTTACAATACTTCCCATAAGATCTGTCATCCCATTTCCATCTTTGTAAGTATTAACTGCAGACTTTGCAGCAGCGCAATTGATGTCTGTGAAAATGTTAACTTTACTTATCCCATTTTTAATACAGTTTTTTAAATCTTGCTCAGATAAACCAGATCCACCATGTAAAACTAACGGAACATTTACAACCTTAGAAATTTCTTTTAAACGTTCTATATCTAACTTAGGTGTGCTCTTATATGCACCATGTGCGGTACCGATTGCAACTGCAAGCGCATCAACATTTGTTAAATCAACAAATTCTTTTGCCTGTCTAGGTTGTGTATAAATACTATTATCGTTATCATTATGCGATTTGGAATCAATTTCATTGGCTCCAACATGTCCCAATTCAGCTTCAATTGAAGCACCAAATATTTTAGCTATTTTGCCCATTTCCTTTACTTTTGCAATATTATCTTCATAAGTACATGTAGAACAATCATACATTACTGAACTAAATCCTAAAGTCAGAGCTTCTATCACTTTTTCAGCAGTCAACCCATGATCTAAATGCAATACAACCGGAACAGTGGCTTTCTTAGCCATCGGGACTAAAAAATAAGCTAATTCCTCTAAACTTGAATAGGGTAATAAAACCTCTGCTGTACCAATAATAACTGGTGATTTAGTTTGCTCTGCAGCAGCAATAACCCCCTTTGCCATTTCTAAATTTACAGTGTTAAAAAGTCCTACAGCATATTTATTCGTTTGCGCATCTTTTAAAACATCTTTTAATGTAACAATCATTTTTTTACCTTCTTATAGTATTTTTTAATTTTTAAAGTCTCTCATCTTTTTATATAAATTGACCGTTTCTTCCACATTAAGAACACCATCTGAAGCTCCAGCTTTTGATAATGAACAAGCTGCACAACCAATACCTAATTCTATTGATTCTAGTAATGATTTATCTTTATACGCTCCATATAATACACCCGAACAGAAGGCATCTCCTGCACCGGTTGTCCCTTTTATAAATCCATTTGGTAAATGTAAGCTCTTTTGTTTTACAAATTTTCCTGTTTCACAATCTAGCCCATATCCACCTTCTGGTGAATGAATAACAGCCCATTTTGCTACGCCTAATTTTTTAAGTGCCGCTAGTACTGGAAGTATATTTTCATTAATAATTCCATTTTCATCTCTAAGTTTAATCCCTACAGTCTGCTCTGCTTCAAGTTCATTTATTATGCAGTAATCAGTATACTTTAACGCAGGAGGCACAATCTTTTTAAATCGATTACCCGCATCACTTACCACATCGATAGAAGTCTTTATACCTTTTTGCTGTGCATTAGCTAAAAGCCTGGCCATTTTAGTACCGTATATTTCATCAACTTTATCTAACTCATCTAGCAATAAAATATAACCCAAATGTAGAATTTTAACATCCTTAAGCTTTTCCCAATCAATATGCCTTTCAGAAAACTTAGCATTTGAACCTCTAAATTGGAAAAAAGTACGTTCCTTAGAAACATTTTCACTCATAACGGCAGTGAATGATGTCATTCCCTCATGTGCAATTAAACTCGTATCAATATTTTTATATAGGTTAAGGGTTTCTTCTATAAACTTACCATTTTGATCATTACCAACAACTCCTAAAGCAGTTAAATGTAATGTTGGATCTAATTTTGCTAAATTCACAATATTATTACATACTGCTCCACCTGTAGCTTTCATAATATTATCATCAATAGTAGTTAGCTCACCTAATTTAGGATAGCTCTCTATTGAATATATCGTGTCTACAATCATATTTCCTGCAACTGCTATTCTTTTATTCATATAATCACCCGTTTTCTTTGTATTTTAACTTAAAGCTCCCAATATGCTATTTAAGAAGAAAACTATAAAGTTTTGTCGGAAACTATAATTTTAAATTTATATATAATATGTTCACTAGGCTTAATTTCTTTTAGTGATTTATTTTCTCTTGAATTACTTCGACCATCAATTGTAGCATTGCATGGTTCTAATCCCATAACATACTCTCCTTTACCAAGCATTTTCCATTGTACAAAATGATCTAATAGTTTCCTATCATAATGGATGCGAACTGATAATTTTTCTTTTTCATTGTCAATTCCAACAGTACTTATTCCATTTTCATTTTCTTCAATGTCATGGTAATAACACATTTCATCAAATTTTTCTGCTGGTGGTGTAATCTCCTTCCAGTGTTGAATATGTTTTTGTGCATGATCATTGCGTCCACTAATTTTTTTTGATGGAATACATAGCTTTGCATCTTCGCTAAGCAATGGATAGCCCATATTGAAATGGTATAACAGCATAATTGGTTGTGACTTATATCCATCATTATATACATCATCTTCAAATTCAATTTCATTTATACCATATCTACAAATAATAGTTCTTTTTAAAGTTAAGTTTTCTCCAAACATTACTGATTGTTTCATTGTACCCGAGATCTTTAATACTGGTATATCATCTTCTTCCACCATGCTAATATTAATATTTTCGGCAGGAGTATTACTTAATCTTCCGTGTATTCCAAATTTTTTACCTTGATCTATGCAATCTGAACCAATGTTAGATAATCCGCATGTTGTTAAAAACCCGGCAGTCCAAGTTTTTAGCCAATCCTCATTAGTATCATCATAAAAATAAGGTGATACAATTCCAGTTGGAGTAATAAAATTTAAATTTTTACCTTTGAATTTTATCTGTGCAAAATCCATACATTTATCTAACAAAATGGTTAGATCAATGCCCGTTCCGTTACTTATATCAATAGCTTTTACATCATTTTGTTTCCCGTCAATAAACTTATACTTTTTAACTGAAAATAATTGATTAATATTACCTGTGTACTCTTTTTTTTCTTTGAAATTCATTTATTATATTTAGTCAGAAAAGGTATTTCAAATGCACTTCCTGACTAAATACTCACATCCTTTCTATATTTTGTGTACAAGGTACTAAGCTCCTTGCCATAGCTAAGTTTATACATAAATAACATATAATTTACGTAGTCTATAAAATATATTTTTGACGACATAGATTATTTTGCTATTGGATATTCATTCCCTAATAAGTAAGCAATTTCTTCATCTTCTTCAATATCTGGAAACCTTCCAACCTCATCATAAAAACGATTATCTGTAGAATCATCATTACATTGTGATACTTCACCAACAATTACCTTGCCATGTCCTTCTTCTCCCCAAAAGGCATGATATTGCCCAGTTTGTAGCGTAATACTTTCTCCAGGTATTAGTCGTACTATTGATCCAGCATCCACTTTATATACTCTACCGTCACTATGTACCATCACTGGTGTGTCTTCTTTTTTCCCTTCATTTGTAGAATTATATAACTTAATTAAAAGATTACCTCCACCTCTGTTTATAATATCTTCCATTTTGCTCCAATGAAAATGATAAGGAGTTATCTGATTTTCATTCACAATCATTATTTTTTCTGCATATGGTTTAATATATTTAGCCATATGTTGATTCCCATTTCTTATAGTAAATAAAAACAATCCAATTTTTTTAAAATCTCCCTTTCCAAAATCTGTAATATCCCATCCTAATTGATTATCGCGGATTTCATCGTATTCATTTCCTTTTGTAGCCCATTCATTAGGACCCCAAAATGCAAATGGAGGTAAAATAAATTTTTGTTCTTTTAAAATTTTAATAGCATCCTTAATCAAAGCATTAATCTCTGTTCTTTTCATAATTTAATTTCTCCTTTTTTAATTAATTTAATAAATTACTTTTTAACTGATATCTAAAATATTATTTATTCAACAAAATTGTAATATATTTTAAATATAGCTTTATGATGTAAGTATATGATGTATGTTATTGTTTAGTTAATTCCTAAGCAACTCTTTTTCAATTTGTTCAAGAGTTTTTCCTTTTGTTTCAGGAATGAACTTCCAAGTAAATAAAATGGTTACAAGCGCAAGAAACGCAAAAATGTAAAATGCAACAGATGGTCCAAGTTGATACATTACAATCGGGAAAAATTGTGCAACAATATAATCAGATACCCATAAACAAACCATACATAATGACATAGCTAAACTTCTGATTCGAGTCGGGAATATTTCACCCAAGACAACCCACATAACTGAACCCATTCCTATAGAAAAGCCTGCAATATTTATTAGAATAAAGGTTAATAACAATCCAACAGGTGGATTGCTCATTTGAAACAACAACCCGACAACAGTAAGAGAAATTGCCATAATAGTTGTGCCAATAATAAGTAATTTTTTACGTCCTAATTTATCAACTGTAGCTATTGCAACTATTGTAAAAAGGAATAATACTATACCAATAATTATCGTATTATATAAAGCCGCTTGTGTACCTAATCCAGCTCGCTTTAATATCTCTGGAGCATAATACATTATTGCATCAATACCAGTCAAATGTTGCATTGCTGCAAGAATACAACCAATAGCGACAATCTTATTGATTCCTGGTTTAAAAATAGCAGATATAGAAATACCTTTTAAACTCTTCTCTTCTTTAAGAGCAGTATTAATTTCTTGTACTTCTGAACTAACTTCATTGGAATAGCGAATTGTTTTTAATATTTTTAAAGCTTTTTCATTTTTACCTTTTGAAATAAGCCAACGTGGGCTCTCTGGTACAAAGAGATTTGCGATTAAAAAAATCACAGCAGGAACTGCTCCTAATGTTAACATTATTCTCCAACCGGTAGTTACATTCCATAGAGGAGTACCTGAATTTGATACGAAAGCATTTGCGAAAAATACTAATGTAATACCAGTTACGATAACGAGTTGATATGATGCAGTCAATGCACCTCTAATTTTAGCTGGAGCAATTTCAGATATGTATATTGGTGTTACTGTATTGGCAATGCCTACTGCGATACCAGCAAGAATTCTAGAAGAAATTAACATAATTAAACTATAAGAAAATCCTTGCCCCATTGACGCAAAAGTAAAGAATACAGCTGACAGTAACAATATTTTTTTTCTCCCATATCTATCACTTAAAGTACCTCCGAATATAGAACCTAACACCGCACCTAATGTTATTGAAGAAACTACCCAACCTTCTGTCGCCGAATTAAAGGAAAAATATTTTGTCATATAACCGATAGCTCCAGAGATTACAGAATTGTCATACCCAAACATTAAGCCTCCGCAAGCTAACAATATACACACAAATACTGCATAGCCTTTGGTTTTAATAACTTTCTCTAATTTATTATCCTTAATATTAGTTTTTAATGGTTCCATTTAATTCCCCCCTTTGTATTCAATTTGATAGTATTATTTTATAACATATAATCGAAACAACTAAAAATATATATAAGTAAGTTCCTCCATAAGCCCCTTATTGTTTTAAGCTGATAAATATATGTTACATTTAGTTTTAACTTGTTCTTATATATTATTGTAAACGGTTTAAAGCAACTCGTCAACGTTCTATTTTAGATAATTCACAAATTAATGTTTTAATGGAACAGGTTTTCGCTTGCCTTTGTACATCTTAGAACATCTTAAAACATTTAATGTGGAATTCAGCTTAGAACTGTGGTACTATATTTATATAAAATTTTGACAATTATTATATTTAACGGAGGCCTTCAGATGCTAAAATCGGAGAGACAGCAGAAAATTTTATATATATTAGAAAATAAAGATTATATTAAAGTAAATGAAATATCTTGTAAACTTAATGTCACTAATATGACTATACGAAGAGATTTAGAAACTTTAGAAAAACGAGGGCTTATTATTCGTGTACAAGGAGGTGCAAGACTTAAACCCTCTTCTACACAACCAGAATTATCTCATTTAGAGAAAAGTATTCTTAATATCGAGGAAAAAATATATATTGCAAAAATTTCAGCTAGTTTTATTGAGAATGGAGATACTATATTTCTAGGCGGTGGTACAACCATAGAACTAATTATTAACTATATTGGCAATAAACAATTGCGAATTCTAACTAATTCACTACCTGTATTCCAATTACTTAAAAATAATTCTAATATTGATTTAATCTTGGTAGGCGGAAAGATAAGAATTAAAACAAGCGTTTTTGTAGGAACTTTTGCTGAGAAAACGCTTTCCAAAGTAAAAGTAAATAAGATGTTTATTGGGACTAACGGAATTAAAAATTTATCAGTAACGAATTCAAATGAAGAAGATGGTAACCTTCAACAAATTGTTATGGAAAATACCGAGAAAATTTATATATTGTGTGACCACAATAAGTTTGGCATTCAGGACTTTTTTATTACTTGTACACTTAATAAAGATATGCACGTTATAACTGATCAAAATATTCAACAAGAAAAACTAAATTATTATAATAAATACACCAGTATTATTAACTAAAAAAAATAATGTTACCTAGCCTGGTACAGTTGAAGAATGTGTTTGATACATTTAGTTAATGAGAGTGGCGCTAAAAACGGTGACTGTTAACTCAATACAGTCAAAACTTTGCCGCTAAAAGATCCCTGAACCCCTATGATTACCATTTATTGTTATATAGAAAATCGCCTTAGTGGTGAATGGGTTATTTTTACCCTTCATCACCAAGACGAAATAATTGATTTATCCTCACTTTATGTAATCTAACACCTATACTTCTAATGTACATTTGCTATTGCTATTGCTGTTCTGAAAATAGATTTATAGAACCTACCGCCTGTTGGTTGGTTCTACCATCTTCCATAATGGAACCTTCCCTATTACAGCATAAACATAGCGTTTACGATGTGTTTACAGATTGAATGGTATGTTAATAATTTATACGCTTTTAAATTCATATGAGCCAACTAGAGTATTGGAAAGGTAGCCCAATTGCAACAATTATGGCAATTGTTTTGACAATAATGTTTACTGTTGAAAATCAAAAGAGTGAGCGTAAATTATTAATTAGACCATGCTTACAAACAACATATATTCCACAGTTCATACGTATAGATAAAGTTATCAAAGAAGGATTAATTGTGTATATTTCATATAATATCAATGGAGACGAAAATATCAAAAGTTTACTACAGCCACCATATATCCTTAAAAAAGCAGAAGAAGATAAGAACAAAGCAGCATTAAATTTCGAATCCTTTTATAGACAATATCATATCATTCACTATACCGTCTCTAATGTTGGTGCAGGAAATGCTCTTAATATAAAATTTTTAATAGATGGAAAACCAACTATACCACCGTTTTCTTTGGTAGCTAATAACAGTAAAGAATTTATTATTATTTTAAGTTCGAAACTATTAAATAACCATAACAGAATAATTCAATTTAATTTTGAATATGAAGATGTAGCTTCTTTGGGAAAATATGAACAACATGAACGTATTAATTTTTTTAGGGAAGATGATGAATTAATAAACACAAGTCAAGCAATAGAGAATCTTTTATCAATGCCAAAAGATTCATAAGAAGCGACATTAAAGTAATTTGTTAGAAATTTATATACAATAGACTAAGCTACAAAAATGAGGTGAAATAGATTGGATAGTAATGATTATACGAATTTGCTTAATAAGGCTAAATCGTTCTTACCCAAAGGTCTGGGTGAATTACCTTTAATTCAAAGTTATGAGATAGGTTCGAATCCTAAAAAAGTAATAAATTCAAAAGATGTAATTTCTAACAAAGAGAGACTAAAAAATTCTCCTAATTTTGAGGATTGTACTTGTAAAAGATGCAAAGAACATATTAATGACAAATTTTCTTGGTATTATTTAAAGCACAAGGAGGATTAAGACAAGTCCTTTGTATTATTCAATCTGGATTGCTTAAAAGAATATAATGATGAAAATGAATATGAACTATCGGAGGAGTATGAAATTATTGAGTACACACGATGTTGGGGTCTGTGTAGTAACGGAACAGAAAACGGCTATAAGAGTGTAAATATTTTTCATGTAAATAATAGCTAAATTCACAAAATTATTAAGTAAATATTCTACCCCTTTACCCCAATTATATTTCTAATTGAATCAAGAGCTACTGACATATAACGTGTATTCCAAACAATAATTACATTAACTATAAGCCCTAAAGCACCCAACTGATCCTCTTTCCCCTCCCGATAATTTGATGCAGCACATCTTTTTTTCGTATATTACTGTTCTTGTCAGACTATCACGAAATTCACCACGATATACTGTGTGAGTATTTTACACCTTGAATCTTTGATAAAAGTAAGATTGTATTTAGTTTTGAATATACGTCCAAATTCTCCAATAGCCCTACCTAAACATTGTCGGGTTACCACCACATCAGGAATTTAGATGCAAAAGTAAATGGGAATAGATATGATAAACTATTTATTGACATTCCAAAGAACTTTGAAAATATTTATAGTTCATCAACATCAATAAATAATTCCGAACGTTCATAAAATCGAATTTAGAATATTACAGACTACTATTTGTATAGTTCAAAATGGTAGTCTTTAATAAACGCTATTTTAAGACATTAACAATACCATAGCTTATCAGTAAAAATGTAAAGGTATATGCTATATGTAAATATATGTAACTAAGTTGTAAGTTTCTGTTCCATTGCTACAGAGACCCCCTTTATTATTTTTCATAAAAGCTGAAAGAGTTCCATGATCTGGATAGATTTTTTTTGCTAACCACATTAATTCAATATTTCTTTTCGTTTCAGTCTCCATCCTACGAGAACTTCTTATTCTATTTATATAACAGTAAATATATATTTTAAGTATATCTTCGCGTCTATATGGCTTCTGACCGGCACTAGCTCCATCAAATACTTTAAATCCAAGATATTCTAAATTTAATGAATCAACATAAGCATCAATAACGCTTACAGGATTATTCTCACCAACATAATCATCTAAAGTATTAGGTAATAATTTAGTTTAAAATCTATCTTCCCTATAATAAATGGCATCATATATCAACTCCTTACAGTATATATTCGACACCAATGAGCCATTTCCTTTTTGCCCTAAAACTTACTATATTAATTGTTAGACAGACTCATGCACGGTACTGTGAGAGGTCGGTAGATAAAATAATTATCTACCTCCTACTCGATTAGATATTAA
>DAVZGU010000036.1:0-5851 GCA_052274215.1 Clostridium sp.
GAATTGAAGTTAAACATATTACTGGAGTAGAACCAGATCCATCTGTAGAAACAGTTATGAATGGTGCAGCAGTAATGAGAGAATTCCAGCCGGACTTAATAGTATCAATCGGTGGGGGTTCACCAATTGACGCAGCAAAAGCTATGTGGATTTTTTATGAATATCCAGAGTTTACGTTTGAACAAGCGGTTGTACCATTTGGTATTCCTGACTTAAGACAAAAAGCTAAATTTATAGCTATACCATCAACTAGTGGAACAGCAACTGAAGTTACAGCATTTTCAGTAATTACTGACTATAAAGCAAAAATAAAATATCCTTTAGCGGATTTCAATTTAACTCCAGACATAGCTATAGTTGATCCGGCACTAGCTCAGACAATGCCACCTAAATTAGTAGCACATACAGGTATGGATGCATTAACTCATGCATTTGAGGCTTATGTAGCAGGTCGTCATTCAAGTTTTTCAGACCCACTTGCAATGCAAGCGATAACTATGATTAAAGAAAATTTAGTGAAGTCGTTTGGTGGTGATGTGCCGGCGAGAAATGAAATGCATATTGCACAATGTCTTGCTGGAATGGCATTTTCCAATGCATTACTAGGAATAGCTCACAGTATGGCACATAAAATAGGCGGCGTATTTCATATTGCACATGGCCTCGCGAATGCAATATTCCTTCCATATGTTATAGATTTTAACAAGAAATCTTGTGGAGATAGATATGCTACAATTGCTAGAAGTTTAAATTTAGCTGGAAATACAGAAGATGAATTAATTGATTCATTAACTGATATGATAAGAGATTTAAATAAAGCTATGAATATACCATCTTCTTTAAAGGAAAACGGAATGACAAAAGAAGAGTTTGATGCAAATGTAGATTTTATATCTGAAAACGCTATAAAAGATGCATGCACAGGATCTAATCCAAGACCAATCAATGCTTGCGAAATGAAAAAAATATTAACTTGTACCTTTACAGGAGAAAAAGTTAAATTTTAATCTTAGGTACATTATGAAATTGTGCCAATAGACAATAATTAAATTGTTGATAAGAGGACAGGTAGTAAAGAGCATTAGTATTTAATGCTCTTTACTACCTGTCTATTTTGACTTATTATTTTCATTCTAATAAAAACCCCATGTAAATTTATTTTGACAAAATAGAGATTTAATGTAAAATATATTTTAACAAATATATAGTTTAGATTTTTGTGGTAAAATGAATATATAATAATAACGAAGGTTTTAGTGTAGGGACATAGGTAGACCAAAATCATAGATGAATATGGAGGATTAAAAATGTATAAAATAGTTGAAAAGAGAGCACTAGCACCTCAGATATTCTTAATGGATATTGAGGCTCCAAGAGTAGCTAAATCAGCAAAACCAGGTCAATTTATAATTATAAAGATGGATGAAAAAGGCGAAAGAATACCTTTAACAATTAGTGATTATGATGCGTTAAGAGGTACAGTAACTATAGTAGTTCAAACAATAGGTTGTTCAACAAAAGAAATGGAAAAGTATGAAATTGGTGACTCATTTTCAGATTTTGTAGGACCACTTGGACAAGCATCTGAATTAATGAGTGAAAGTATTGAAGATTTAAAGAAAAAGAAAATTGTGTTTGTAGCAGGTGGGTTAGGAACTGCACCAGTTTATCCTCAAGTTAAATGGCTCAGCGAGCAAGGCATTAAGGCAGACGTAATAATAGGCGCAAAGGCTAAAGATTATGTAATTATGGAAGAAGAAATGAAGAAAGTAGCAGGAAATGTATATCCATGTACTGATGATGGTTCATATGGATATAAGGGGCTTGTCACAAATAAATTAAAAGAATTAGTTCAAAATGATGGCATAAAATACGATTTAGTTGTTGCGATTGGACCAATGATAATGATGAAATTTGTTTGCAAATTGACTGAAGAACTTGGAATATCAACTATTGTAAGTATGAATCCTATTATGGTTGATGGAACAGGAATGTGTGGAGCTTGTAGACTTACTGTAGATGGTGAGACTAAGTTTGCTTGCGTTGATGGTCCAGAATTTGATGGACATAAGGTTAACTTTGATGAGGCGATGAGAAGACAAACAATGTACAAAACTCAAGAGAGTTCTAAAGGTGAAGGCATTAAAGCAGGCTGCGGTTTAGGAGGTACTAAATAATGGGTAAGATGAACAGGGTTGCAATAGGGGAACAAGATCCAAAAGTAAGAGCAACTAATTTTGAAGAGGTATGTTTAGGATATACAGAGGACGAAGCAGTTGAGGAAGCTACAAGGTGTTTAAATTGTAAAAAACCAATGTGTGTTGGAAAATGCCCAGTAGCAATAGATATTCCTGGGTTCATAGCTCACGTAAAAAATAGAGAATTTACAGAGGCAGTTAAGGTGATTGCAAAATATAGTGCGTTACCAGCAGTCTGTGGAAGAGTTTGTCCACAAGAAACTCAATGCGAAAGCAAATGTATATTAGGAATAAAGGGAGATGCCATAGCTATTGGTAAACTTGAAAGATTTGTAGGTGACTATTCAAGAGAACATAATGTTGACCTTTCAGAAACAAAACCTAAAAATGGCATTAAGGTTGCGGTAATCGGTAGTGGCCCTTCGGGACTTACCTGCGCAGGAGATTTAGCTAAAGCTGGGTACGATGTGACTATTTTTGAAGCACTTCATGAAGCTGGTGGGGTTTTAGTATATGGAATTCCAGAGTTTAGGTTGCCAAAAGATACAGTTGTTAAACATGAAGTTGAAAATGTTAAGAAATTAGGAGTTAAATTAGAAACAAATGTGATAGTAGGACGAACTGTAACAATAAATCAGCTAATGGAAGAAGAAGATTTTAAAGCTGTATTTATCGGTTCAGGTGCAGGACTTCCAATGTTCATGGGAATACCAGGAGAAAATTTAAATGGAGTATTTTCTGCTAATGAATATTTAACTAGAAGCAATTTGATGAAAGCATTTAAAGAGGGATATCAGACTCCTATAAGAACAGGCGAAAAGGTTGCTGTTGTAGGTGGCGGAAATGTTGCTATGGACTCTGTACGTACAGCAGTGAGACTCGGAGCAGAAGGGCACATAGTGTACAGGAGATCAGAATCAGAACTTCCTGCAAGAGCCGAAGAAGTGCATCACGCAAAAGAAGAGGGAGTTATAATGGATTTACTTGTGAATCCAATTGAAATCCTAGGAGATGAAAAAGGAAATGTTATAGGCATGAAGTGTGTAAGAATGGAGCTAGGAGAACCCGATGCATCAGGAAGAAGAAGACCTATAGCGATTGAAGGCTCGGAATTCATAATGGATGTAAATACGGTTATAATGTCTTTAGGGACATCACCAAATCCATTAATTCCTTTGACAACAGAAGGGTTAGAAATTAATAAATGGAAGTGTATAGTTGCAGAGGATGAAACTGGTTTAACTTCTAAAAAGAATGTATATGCCGGTGGAGATGCAGTTTCAGGAGCAGCTACAGTTATATTAGCTATGGAAGCAGGCAAAAAAGCTGCTAAAGCTATAGATGAAATGTTAATAAAATAATAAAATTTAAATTACAAACTCCATAAACAAAGGTTTATGGAGTTTGTTTTAAAAAAGTGAGGACAAGTAACAACTATTTGGTATAATAATATTGTACATAAGGAGGTATATTATGTTAATAGATAAGATAAATAAATATTACACTAAGGAATATGATTTAAGTTGTGCTGAGGTAATGATTTATGCTGCTAGTGATGAATATAACATGAATTTAAAAAACGAAACACTTAAAACTATGTCATCATTTGGTGGAGGAATGGGTATTGAGAGCGTATGTGGCGCAATAACAGGTTCTTTGGCAGTTATAGGTATATTATTTACTAAAGAAAAAGCACATGAAAGTGATAGAGTTAAAAAGCTATGCCAGGAATTATTCGAAAAATTTCAAACAAAATTAAGTGTGAATAATTGTGCGCCGCTTAAAGCAAAATATAAAAAAGAGGATACTGGATGCAGGGTGATGATTGAAACTGCTACTGAAATATTAGACGAAATTGTGATACGCGAATTAAAAGTTAATAATTTAACTTAATGAAAGGAAAAATTATGGATTACAAAAATATTGAATCATTTAATGAAGGCATTATAATAAAAGATGTAGAGAACTTTGAATTAGACCATATATTCGAATGTGGGCAATGTTTTAGATGGAATAAGGAGCCTAATGGCAATTACATAGGAGTAGCATATGGTAAGGTAATAGAAGTAGAAAAAAAGGGGACGCAAGTAAAGATATATAATATAAACGAGGAAGAATTTAATGATATTTGGTGTGATTACTTTGACCTTAAAAGAAATTATACAGTTATCAAAGAGAAATTTAAGCTGGATCCTCTTCTTAAAAGATCTGTTGATTTCGGGTATGGCATTAGATTATTGCAGCAGGAGCCTTTTGAACTTACCATATCATTTATAATTTCTTCAAATAATAGAATCCCAATGATAAAAAGAGCTATAAACAATTTGAGCGAAAAATGGGGAAAAACAATAGAATATAAGGGGAAAACGTACTACACGTTTCCAACAGCTGCAGATTTAGAAGAAGCTACTATAGAAGAAATTCAGAGTTGTAGTCTGGGGTTTAGATCTAAATATGTAAAAAACACAGTACATCAGGTATATACCGGTGAAGTGAATTTGGAGCTTATTAAAGCCGCGGAAGATGATATTTGCCATGAAGAACTAAAAAAACTTAGTGGAATAGGCCCAAAAGTGGCGGATTGTATTATGTTATTTTCTATGCAAAAATATTCTGCTTTCCCAGTGGATGTGTGGGTTAAGAGGGCGATGCAATTTTTTTATTTAGCACCAGATGTCTCTCTACCTAAAATAAGGACCTTTGCTAGAGACAAATTTGAAAACTTAGCAGGTTTTGCACAACAGTATTTGTTTTATTATGCAAGAGAAAATAATATTAAAATAGAATAAATTAAGGGAAATAAGTAATACTATATAAAAATATGGTTTACTATTGAAATAAATACAAGAATGAAGAGGATGAAAAACAATGAAAAGAATGTGGAATAGTATTAGAATGAAGGTATCAGGATATAAACAATATATATTACTATCAGCAGTTTTGCTAGCTTTCACATACATTGGATATGAATATTATTTCAAGTATTCATATATATTGAAAAACCCGAATATATTAAAAGAGGTTATTCTTTCTTATGGGAATTTCAGTGTTTTAATTTTCATTCTTATGCAAGTTTTACAAGTAGTAGTTTTTTTTATTCCGGGAGAATTTATACAAATTGCTGGAGGATATATTTTCGGCGCATTTTTAGGCGGTATAATATCTTTAATGGGTATTACTTTAGGAGGCATAGTAGTATATTTTATTGCTAATAGTTATGGCAGGCCTTTTGTAGAGAAGTTGTTATTAAAAAAGAAAGTGAAATTTTTTAGAAAAATATTAAAAATAGGAAGCAAAAAAAATGTTATATTCATATTTTTTTTAATCCCAGGAATACCTAAAGATGCTCTAATATACATATGTGGAGTATCTGATGTTTCTTTTAAAGATTTCTTTATATATTCAACACTTGGTAGAATTCCAGGGATTTTTATTTCTTCTTATTTTGGTCAAAAAATAGGTGCATGGGATGTTACAAGTTTAATAACTATAGGCATAACAATGAGTATTATATCAATAGTAGGGATTTTTAAAGGAAATACTATAATCAAAAATGTAATTAAAAAGAAAAAATCTTATTAAAAAGTTACGGTAGCACATGTTTTATAAAAGATTATAAAGAGCGTAGCTTTTTATAAATATTATAAAGAGTG
>DAVZGU010000036.1:5951-10262 GCA_052274215.1 Clostridium sp.
CTTTTTATAAATATTATAAAGAGTGTAGCTTTTTATAAACATTATAAAGAGTGTAGCTTTTTATAAACATTATAAAGAGTGTAGCTTTTTATATTGTGATTTATATATACACCTTAATATTATGCTACTTATAGTAATCAAAATAATTATTAATATTGCACAATGGAAGAAAAAATCCTGTGGAAGTATCGTTATTATTGGATCATATTCAATATCAAATAACCAATAATCATTTTTGAAAAAAATATGGTGAAAAGCTGTGAAGCTTTTATCGAAATTAACTAAAAAGGGTATAAGTAATATTACAGGTACGATAATAAGTAAAATGGAGCTAGTTAGCAAGTATCTTATTGTTTTGTGTCTCTTATTTATGATTATACCTATAATACTTATTAATATGGAGAAAAATAGCATTACCTTAAGATTGTCAAATATTATTTTAACTTCTTTAAAATGAATTTTGCCATTATTGGATGAAGGTAGAGTTGGAAGATTGAATTCTTCATTTTTATTTTGAGTTAAATAAGTGATTACATAGTCATAATTAGTCTTTAGTTCCTTTTTATTTAAATTGGAAGATTCTTCGATTTTTAAAACATCAATATCCATATAATATAATGGCTTAAAAAGCAAAGTAAGATTTACGCTTAAAATTATAAAAGCAAAAGTAAAACTTAAAATAAAAAACGTTTTGAATGAAAATTTAATAAGCGTTTTTACATTTCTGAAAATGGCGCCTCTAAAAAAACAGTTATTAATCCATTTATGTAGACTATTCATAAAATCACCTCTATTAGTGATTTTAACAATAAATCAAAATATATTCAATAATAATAACAATATGCAAAACTGTAATTTTATTAAAAAGTAAGTAAACAAGAGAGAAACTATATAATTCAGTGATAACTAAACATAGTATGTTTAGTTGCTTATAAATGGTATAATATATGGAATAGATGAAGTTGATATTATACTGATTATTAATTAAAATATGAGGTATAGAACTCATTAGCACTCAGATGTGATGAGTGCTAACAAAAAAAACAAAAATATATAAGGAGGGGTTTAAAATGAATATTAGACCACTTAGTGATAGAGTATTAATTAAAAGATTAGAGGCGGAAGAAACTACAAAAAGTGGAATACTTCTTGCAGGAGCTTCAAAGGAAAAACCACAAGAGGCTGAAGTAGTTTCAGTAGGACCAGGAAAAGTTGAAGATGGAAAAGTAATTAAAATGGAAGTTAAGGCAGGGGATATAATATTATTCTCTAAATATTCAGGAAGTGAAATAAAATATGATGGTATTGAGTATATCATATTAAAGCAAGATGAACTATTAGCTGTAATTGAAAAATAATTTTAATTAAACGCAATAACAACTAAATAATAATTTGACAATTAAATAATAATTTAATTGTTGATAAATTATTATTTAATTGTTAGCGTATAGGAGGGTTTAAAATGGCTAAAAATATATTGTTTGGAGAAGAAGCAAGAAGAGCTATGCAAAGAGGTGTAGATAAACTTGCAAACACTGTTAAAATAACACTAGGACCCAAAGGAAGAAATGTTATTTTAGATAAAAAGTTTGGATCACCATTAATAACAAATGATGGTGTTACTATAGCTAGGGAAATAGAGCTAGAAGATGCATTTGAAAATATGGGAGCACAGCTTGTTAAAGAAGTTGCTACAAAGACAAATGATGTAGCAGGAGATGGAACAACTACAGCTACATTGCTTGCCCAAGCTATAATAAGAGAAGGTTTAAAAAATGTTACAGCTGGTGCCAATCCAATGTTAATAAGAACTGGTATAAAAATGGCTGTAGATAAAGCTGTTGAAGAAATTAAAAAATCTTCTAAACCAGTTAATGGTAAGGAAGATATAGCGAGAGTTGCTGCTATATCAGCTAGTGATGAAGTAACAGGAGCTCTAATTGCTGATGCTATGGAAAGAGTAGGCAACGAAGGTGTTATAACTGTAGAAGAATCAAAATCTATGGGAACAGAACTTGATGTTGTTGAAGGAATGCAATTTGATAGAGGATATTTAAGTGCATATATGGTTACAGATGCAGAAAAAATGGAAGCAAATCTTGACGAACCATATATTTTAATAACTGATAAGAAAATTGCTAATATACAAGATATACTTCCAATACTTGAGCAAATCGTTCAACAAGGCAAAAAGTTATTAATAATTGCTGAAGATATTGAAGGCGAAGCTTTAAGCACATTAGTTGTTAATAAATTAAGAGGAACTTTTACTTGTGTAGCTGTTAAAGCACCAGGTTTTGGTGACAGAAGAAAAGAAATGCTTCAAGATATAGCAATCCTAACTGGAGGAGAAGTTATATGCGAAGAGTTAGGAAGAGAACTAAAAGATGTTACTGTTGACATGCTTGGAAAAGCAGAAAGTGTTAAAATATCTAAAGAAAACACTACTATAGTAAATGGTAAGGGTGAAAAAGATACAATACATGATAGAGTTTCCCAAATTAAAAAACAAATTGAAGAAACTACATCAGATTTTGATAGAGAAAAATTACAAGAAAGACTTGCTAAACTTGCAGGCGGAGTAGCTGTAATTAAAGTTGGAGCTGCTACTGAAACTGAATTAAAAGAAAAGAAACTCCGAATAGAAGATGCTCTTGCAGCTACAAAAGCAGCAGTTGAAGAGGGAATAGTTCCTGGTGGTGGAACAGTTTATATTAATGCTATTTCTGAGATCGCAAAATTATCATCAGATACACCAGATGTTCAAGTGGGTATTAACATAATTAAAAGAGCATTAGAAGAACCATTAAGACAAATAGCTACAAATGCTGGCGCGGAAGCTTCAGTTATAATAGAAAAAGTAAGAGAAAGCGCTGGAGAAAATGGATATGATGCTTTACGTGGAGAAATGGTAAACATGATAAAAGCTGGGATTGTTGATCCGACAAAAGTTGTAAGATCAGCACTTCAAAACGCAGCATCTGTTGCAGCAACATTCTTAACAACTGAAGTTGCAGTTGCAGATCTTCCAGAAAAGAATTCAGCACCAATGGGCGGCGCACCAGGAATGGGAATGGATGGAATGTACTAAAAATAGTTTGAACAATAATTATTATAAATAAAGTATATTCAAATAAAAAATTAACTAGGGTTTTGCCTTAGTTAATTTTTTTATTTTATTGAGCCTTACAATTATGTTTATAGTATGTTCGTGAACTAGTTCATGAACTAGTAAGAAATATTCATTGACAAATGCTTAAACATTAACTATCATTATTGTAATAACAAATTCAAAGAACAATGACGCTACTCATATATACCTTGAATATGGCAAGGAGTATCTACCGGAAGCCGCAAATTTCCGACTATGAGTAATCTTAGTATGAGCTTATTTTTGGCATGCTAATTTTACTTTAGTTAAGGTAGGATTAGTATGCCTTTTTATACTTTATACCTTATTTTAAAATATCGTATATATAAATATTCTTATGCTAATTATAAAGACGAATGTAAAATAAAATTGTGAAAGGGTGTTAATTAAATGGCAAAAATATTAAAACAAGCATATACTTTCGACGATGTATTGCTAGTTCCAAATAAGTCTAAAGTATTACCTAAGGATGTTAGTTTAGTTACTTACCTTACAAAAAAAATAAAACTTAATATACCTCTAATGAGTGCGGCGATGGATACCGTTACTGAATCTAGAATGGCTATTGCTATGGCTAGAGAGGGTGGAATAGGTATTATACATAAGAATATGAGCATTGAAAACCAAGCTATCGAAGTAGATAGAGTTAAAAGACAAGAAAATGGTGTAATTACAGATCCTTTCTACTTATCTCCAGACAATATTTTAGAAGACGCTTTATCATTAATGAGTAAATATAGAATATCCGGAGTTCCAATTACAACAAACGGTAAATTAGTTGGAATAATTACTAATAGGGATATAGTTTTCGAAACTGATTATAGTAAGAAAATTAAAGATATAATGACAAGCGAAAATCTAATTACTGCACCAGAAGGAACAAGCATGCAGGAGGCTAAGGAACTTCTTAAAAAACATAAAATAGAAAAGTTACCTTTAGTAGATAGTGAAAATTATTTAAGAGGACTTATAACTATAAAAGATATAGAAAAAACTATAAAATTCCCTAATGCTGCTAAAGATTCTAGAGGCAGATTATTATGTGGTGCAACTGTTGGTGTAACTTTAGACATAATTGAGCGAGTAGATGCTTTAGTAAAGGCTGGAGTAGATGTAATAACTATAGATACAGCTCATGGCCATTCTTTAGGAGTACTAGA
>DAVZGU010000037.1:0-10206 GCA_052274215.1 Clostridium sp.
TATTAACTCATAATGTAACTAACATAGATTATTTAATAATATTTTTCAGAAAAGGCTAAATATGATAATGCCATATTTTAATAAAAATGTTTAGGTTAATATTACATTCTTAACAACGTAAAATATGGATAAATAAATAATATTATTTTTGATTATATTATTATGTAATAACAATTTATACAATATGAAAGAAATTAAGAAGAGCAGTTTTTATTACCCATATAAGTAATGTTAAGTAAGATTCAGATCACAATAAATATGTAGAATGGATTAAAGATCAATTTAGTGTATGGGATGTATGATATAAGATAATAAAAGCGATGGTAAGACAAATTCATGCAAGAGCAGTAAAACAATTTATATTATGTAATAAGGTATAGTTACGGGATTTTGCTCATCTTAATAATATTTATTGATAACGATTGCATAAGTTATTTATTAGCATATAATATTCATATTAGTTAGGAAATATAGCAACCAGTTTAAAGCTCACATAACATTAGTTCCGTTAGTTCTCTTTTGTATTAAGTAATCAATAAATATAATTAATTACTTAAACATACCATTTCATATTTAAATTGAGTAATAGTTTGAGGTATAAAATCACCAGTAGCTTTATCTATTTCAGATAGTATGTATAAATCACTTGGTTCACGATTGATCTCTGTAATTTGATTAATTATTAGGAATGCACCTAATTGTTCTAATTCAATTAAATTCTTCCTTATCGAGTTAATGCCTATATTTAAGCTTTGTGCTAGTGTATCTTTACTTAGAAAACAGCTCTTAACTGAATCTGAATAACTTTGTAGACATAAATAAACCATCTTTTGATTAATAGTATATTTTGGGTTTCTAAGAAACTTATTTTCAATCATTATAGTTTCCTCCTGTCCACTTTCTCTTCAATTTGAAACGTAAACTCTCTATTAGCAATAAATAATTCTGCTGCCCATTCTGCTTTATATTTACATTGGAAATAAAGCTCTTTGTTTTCAATAATTAACTTTTCTATGCGATTTAATCTCTCACTGTTTTCTTTGGTTTTCATCTCAATTTGCTCATTTACTGATCCTATTATACTACTATCATTTAAAGATAAATATGATTTTATTATACTATTATTTAAATTATGCTTCATAATAATATCTCTCCCATTGTTTATATATTTGTATAGAGGTCAAATTAAAAAAAGTAGTACATTACAAAGTTATTCCGCAATGTACTATTTTCTACATATTACCATATCTTATATTATAATCACAGATATTTCGTCACCTATTATTCGACACTTTTTACATTTTTAAAAATTCACTGCGTTTAACTGTCAACTGAGCAGCTATATTCTGTTAACAATTAAACACATCAAAATTATACTACTATGTATTATAGGAATTACATTGATGAAAGGGGAATCATATGAGTCTATATAGTATGGAACCTTACAAATATTTAAAGTTTCACAAATGTTTATTATAGAAATCAGTGTTAACCCTCTTCTGTTTTTGCTATAAGCTAACGCATTTTGACACTTTTCCCCAACTTTTATTTTTAATTATTTGGTAGTATTCTAAGTTTTAGATTTATTTGATTTAGATATAAGACGCTGAATACTATTGTAAACTTTAGTAACACTATTCGATAAAAGCGAGGTCTAAACATGAATAAAATTGCAACAGAAATCATTGAAAGACAAATAAAAAAAGATCAGCATTCTGATGAAAAAGATATATATAAAAAACAGAAGTTGGTAAACTTGATACAGAAAGAGGAGTCTACCATATATATCAATTTTATGAAGAACCGATAGAATCTTTTATAGGTAAAAAAGTAAATAATATAATTAAAAGATTAGGAAATATAGGAACGACAGAAATAGTAAAGGAAGAATTTGAAAAATTAAAACAATTTGAAAAAGAGCTTAAGATATATTAAAATAATTAATGAACAAGGAAAAGAAAATTCAGATTGAAAAGGTATGGTTCCCTATATTTAAATATAGGAAACCATACCTTAAGCTTATAGCTATATAAAAAATTACATTATTCAATAATATCAAGTAAAAGGTTACATATCATTAAATTATTTCTTTTTTGGGTAATGTTTATAATAAATTTAATGACATTTAAATTTCTTGTTGCTTACCTTAAAAATGATGCTACTTTAGCTAATTTAAGTTCAATATCGCTGAACTTTTTGTTTTGTTCTATAGAAGTTATTGTTGATAACAGCAGAAAAATTTATAATATCCTTAATGAATATATCAAATCAAAGTGATATAGATGTTATTGGAATCGCAAATGATGGAGTAAAAGCATTAACATAAGTTTCCTCCTACTTTAGGTCTTTTATTATTGTTTTAAAGGTATCATTTTCAGTATATATAACCATTGATGCTACGTAACTACTTTATATATTTTGCAAAATCGATTTACTGCAGTTACTACTGACAACCACAATATTTCAAATATTATAATTTACTTCGTTATTTAACAGGGGGCTCATCGTTATTAAACAAATCAATCATATTGTAAATTGATAACAAAATTTAGGAGCTATTATGCAATGATTACTAAACTTTTTATTAACTCATGTATTTTAACAACTTTTATAAGACATTTTTGAATTACGACCTTTCTCAAGAAGAGGCAAATAAAATTATGTTAAGGCCATCGTATTTTCAAGTAGATAACATCCATATCATTCACTTTTCTGATCTCGGATACATTAACTGTATCAATGAATAATTTCATTTTGATCCCCATCTCTATTTATAAAAAGTATTCGATATCTGTAATATAATTATGAGTTTCTTCAAGCACACCTATATCTTCAAGAGGCTTCATACTACCATTTGGTTTATTGGTAACTTTTTTATCTAAACATTCATGACATAAAAATCACAGATTAATTAACATTGTTTATTACAACATTTTTAAGAATAAAATATTATTACATGAAATGAGAAAATAATTGACCTAATTTTAATATTAACCAGTTAAATAGATTCCCGCCTGTATCAAGATTTGACATTTGAGCTATTCCTTTTGGAATTGCGAAATGGGCCTGTTGTAACATTATAGTATACGTCGGTGCAAAGTCTGTGGCCATTAATAATGATAATGCCATTAATATTGTGCCAGCTATAACTGAATGTATTATATTACCTTTTGTTGCCCCAACTACAAATGCTAAAAGGAAAGGTATCGTTGCAAGGTCACCAAACGGTAAAACTCTATTCCCAGGTATAATTAATGCCAATAAAATAGTGATAGGCACTAATATTAATGCTGTAGAAAGTAGTGCAGGATGTCCAACTGCAAGTGCTGCATCCAATCCTATGTTTAACTCTCTTCCAGCGAATCTTTTCTGTAGGAACTCTCTAACTGATTCTGAAACTGGAATTAAACCTTCCATTATTATTTTAACCATACGTGGGAGAAGTACCATAACAGCACCCATTGATATACCAATCTGAAGTATTTTACCTATATCATATCCTGCGAGTATGCCTAGGGCACATCCTATTACTACACCCATCATCATAGGTTCTCCAAAAATTCCAAACCTCTTTTGAATGCTATCTGCATCAGCATGTAGATCTTTTATTATAGGAATTTTACCAATCCCTTTAGCAAGTAAAATCCCTATTGGAGCAAATGATGCCGTAGAACCAGTAGGAAGTACTATTCCCTCTAACCCATAAAAATCTTGCACCATAGGAGCTGTCCAATCGGCTACCTTAAGAACCACAATTTCGTAAAGTATAGCAGCTGCTATTGCAAGTCCCCAATTTCCTTTAGTTACAATAAACATCGTTGCTGCTGCTGCTCCAAAATGCCAGAAATTCCAGAGATCAATGTTCATTGTTTTGGTAGTTTTTGTAATAATCATAATAAAATTAACTGCTATTGCTAAAGGAATAATCATAGCAGCAACAGGAGATCCCCAAGTTGCTGCAGCTGCCGATGGCCATCCACCATCTATTACCGTTAATCTTAATCCAAGTCTAGTTACCATTGCTTGTGCTGCGGGGCCAAGATTGGTTATAAGTAATCCTAGTACCAAATTAATTCCAACAAATCCAATTCCTATTGTAATTCCTGATTTAAAAGCTTTTTTAAAGCCTTGTCCGAAACAGATACCAATTATTGTAATAGATAAAGGTAACATAACTGTTGGTCCTAGTGCAAGAATATATTGAACAACTCCTAATATTGACATTGATAATATCCTCCTTAAATTTATTCTTTATATTACTATGTTTAAGATTGGTATAATCACATCGTTTACTTATGCCATTACGTTTACCCCTCCTTCATATAATTTAAATTCCTAGTTAGTTTTTTATTACTTACTCTTCCTATCTAAATTACAAAGCAATTTATGTGCCATAAACCTGTTTAAAAAGTAACTAATGACCTTTTTAACAAAAAAAAGATAAAAGCTTTTATAGCTTCTATCTTTCAAATTGTTTTTAATATTTTTTTGCTATTGTTCTAAAAATAAATTAGCAATTTCTTTAGATGAATTTGCCTGTTTTATTTTCTTAATTATTTCACCTTCAGAAAATAGATCAAATAATTTCAAAACTATTTCGCAATCACTTTCTTTTAGCGCAAGCATAATTATTGTATCAGTTTTAGTGTCATTCTCCCAAATAATAGAACGCTTTAGCTTGAAAATAACTAGTGAAGATATTTCGACATACTCTGGTAAGCCATGTGGTATTGCAATATTTCCTACAATTAGTGTACCTCCCATCATTTCTCTCTTATATACACTCATTGCATACTCCTGCTTAACAATACCTTTTATTTGTAGCAATTTGCACATCTCATTAATTACATCACCTTTTGTAAATAGATCATCTCTAATTTGTATGAGTTCTTCATTTATTACATAAGCAAAGGAGCTAATTACTTTTATCCCCATTAAATTTTTTAACATTAACTTACCATCTTCTTTTAAAATACTCTGAAATGAGATGAATGGAAGGCCTAAAATTTTTGGATCAATCGTTCCTACTATTGCAATAATATTATGTTCTTCACTAATCTTAGCAATTTTATTTTGAGCATTATTTATGTCCATAATCCCGATTGAAATTATATCTAGATTTTTATATGAATTTCCAAACAAGTCTTCAAGATATTTTTTAATTTTTAACGCAGCACCTTTACCAGTTATACATACTGTAATAATAGTCTTTGAATAATTTTTTACATACTTTACATCCTCAACATAAGATTTATCCCCATTTAAAGCATCAGCTATTTCATCTAAATCACTGGTTATCATTGCTCTTCTTACTGCTTCTAATACCATTACAGTATCCACTCTTCCAACTACTCTTGTCGGAATCCCTGTTTGTTTAGTAATAATTTCACCAAAAGTTACTAATGATCCCATATCAACTAGTAACAAACATCCTTTTCCTTCATTTATTTTTTTTACTGTTTCTATTACTTTTTCAAGCACCAATTGAGGGTTTTCATCAAGTGACATTTCAATTCCTATTGCTAGGTTCGTACCTAGTAACTTATTTGAAACATCTACCATTCCACACGCCACATGCCCATGACTTAGTACAATAACATTCACTCTGCTTATCTTTTGATCCATAGTAGAAAATGTTTTTAAATACATGGCTAAAAAACCAATTTCGTCATCGGGTAATTTTATATTTAGGCTTTTATTTATCTCTTTAGTCAATATTTTTGCAACTCTGTATTCATTGTAGTACTCAATTTTAATATAATTTAATTGAGAATTTTTAATTACCTTACCTTTTTTTAATCTTTCAAACGTTGAATTAAGGTGCACTGCTACACAATAATAAAAATTTTCCTTTATATTATCTATGTAACTTTTTGCTATGTTAGTTACATTTTCAACAACCCTTAATATTTTTTCATCAATTATATTCTTTAATTCTTCCTTAGGAAAGAGTATATTTGTCTCTATATTTTTGGCAAATCTATTTAAATCAAACTTCATTTTATCCCATATAATTTTATTTATTTCTTCTTTTTTAAGACCTTGCTTTTCAAGATGATAATATTTTTCTTGTATATTACTATATATTTCATCGGGTAATATATACCTATCATATTTTATTTTATGTGTTTTTAAGTTTCCAGGGTTAGCAACCAAATCATCATTACATATGTCTTGTGGCATTGAATTTCTGCTCGCAATACTCAACATTCCTAAAGGCACATGGTTAGGCAAATCTGTTATTTCAATAACAACAATAGCTAAGTTATTGCTTAACGAATTTAAAAATCCTTTTGCACATGCTACTTGGATATCACTTCTTAATTGACCTATATTCCCTGGACAATCGTATAATAATAAGGACCTAATAACTTCAAACTTAATAGTAATTTCTTTTCCAACTCTTGCGGCTTCCTGAGAAAAGAAATTTTCGATTAATATGTATCTCTCATTAATTGGCCTATCATTAATAGAAGGAAGATCAATTATCATCGGGATTCTTCTCCTAAAAGTCAGTAATAATGAAGATCCTGGGTCTTCAGTCGTTGCTGCAGTTATCATAACATTTGCTTTTCTACTATTCTCCGTTTCACCTAATCTCCTATATTTCCCTTTGTCCAACAAATGAAATAAAATTTCTTGTCCTTCATTAGGTAACCTATGTACTTCATCTAAAAACAATATACCTCCATTAGCCTTTTCCACTATTCCTATCTTATCCTTATTAGCGCCAGTAAAAGCACCTTTTACATATCCAAATAATTGAGATAAAAGTAATTGGGGGTTTTCTGCATAATCAGCACAATTGAACACTATGAAAGGGGCGTTATTCTTAAAATTAGAGGAAGTAATTGCAAAATTGTACATGGCTTCTGCAAAAAAACTTTTTCCTACCCCTGAAGGGCCAAGTATAAGAGTATGAAGTCCATGTGGTGGATATAAAATTGCTGCCTCTGCTTGTCTTATTTGATTTCTTAATGAACCATGATATCCTATGATTTCTCGTAAATTATTATTTTTATTCAAATCTTTCTGATCACTTAATTTATTAATATTCACTTCTTCTACTGCATTTTTACCAGTATCTACAGCATTTTTAGTTATTTTTTCAGCAATTTGTCTTCTAATTTGAGTAACATAATACCTTGAAATATCATATCCAATATCACATAAGGTTTTACATAACATATTATCTGAAATCAAATTATTATCAATAATAATCCTTTTAATATCATTATATAAAATTCCTTCTCTTCTTTGGTTAGAACTAGGTAAATTATTTTCTTTTCTAAATTGAGTTATATATTCTCTACTAGTTTTTACTCTCTTTGCAATATCACTATCAGTTAATGGCTTCTTTTTATCTTCAGTTTCAATTAATTTAAGAATTTTATTTTCAACCACTATGTATACCTCCAATAAACACTCTATCTTAATAAATCAATTATATTCTATTTTTGAAATCGTTTCAATAATTGCCATTCATCAAATTAAGTAACAAGATCCAATCGTTTACAAATAATAACACAGCGTTAAAAGTTAACTATAAGCATTCCCTTGTAATAAATTATATAAGTTTTAATTTTAAAAAGAATAGTTTATTACTTTTTCAACAGGTTTATGGCACGATAATTGCGTAATAATCATATAGAAAGAATAATTATAACAAAATTTAATTAGGGATTACACAAAAGGTGGGAAGCGTAATGGCAATAAGTATTAATGAATATTTAAACAAGGATTTAATAATAAATAATCTTGAAGCTGAAACAACATATGATGTTTTTCATTCACTTTCTAAAATATTGTTAAAGTATAACTTCGTAAAGGATTCCTTTTATACTGCCTTAGTAAAAAGAGAAAGTAAGTTTCCTACAGGTTTAACTTTAGGAAAATACAATGTAGCAATACCCCATACTGACGCAATTCATATAATTAGGCCAGCGATAGCGATTGCAACCTTAAAGTATCCGGTAGTATTCAATAATATGGATGGTGATGGTCAAGTAAATGTCAATATTGTATTTGCTATGGCCTTAAATGAACCTCATAGTCAAATAAAAATGTTACAACAACTTATGTATTTAATTCAAAATAAAGATATCTTAATGAGTATGAAAGATGCGAAGGATAACGAACAATTATATGATATAGTCTCAAAATTTGAGTATAATCCTGTCAAAAATAATTTAAAGGAGATAATAAAATGAGTAAACAAAAAGTAATATTAGTCGCATGTGGAGCAGGCATTGCCACTTCCACAGTTGTAGGCAAGAAGGTGGAGGACTTAATAAAAGCTAACAATATTAATGCAAGAGTCATCCAATGTAAGATATCAGAAGTGCCAGGTTATGAAGATGATGCGGATCTTTTAGTAACCACAACAATTGCATCAAGAACCTATAAAATCCCTGTAATAAAGGCAATAAATTATCTAACAAACGTAAATACACAAAAGGTTGATCAAAATATTATTGATGTTTTAAAAGAATAAAACATAGAATTACATAGTTATGAACCTATGTAATAAAATTAGTAAAAGACTGCTTATGTATTTAAAAAATCAATTAAATAATTTATCTCAAGAGAGTATTTAGGAGTGATAATAATAATTTCCTTAGGTTATTCATATACCTGACATAATAATACTTTGCGGAAAGACAGTATTAAAACATTTCTATACTGTGAATAAAGAAATCATTAATTTCGTATATCATCTACATTTCCTTCTAATATACAAAAAAATCCATCATTCAAAGATAAATACTAAAAGGTTTTTCCACTCGATTATATGAAAAATTGGTTAATTGATATTTAGATTTCTAATTAAATTTATTAATATTTCAATGGGAGGTAACATTATGAAAATTATAACAATTATTGGGGCTGGCCAGATGGCATCCGCTCTATCTTTTCCCGCAACTGAAAATGGTAATAAGATACGACTTGTTGGTACTCCACTAGATAAGCTCATCATTGATACATTAAAAGCTACAGGTTTTCATCCAACCTTAAAACGTCAATTGCCTAAAATAGGAATTGAGTACTATCAAATCGAAGATGTAAATAAAGCACTAAACGGAGCTGATGTTGTTATTTGTGGAGTCAGCAGTTTTGGCGTTGACTGGTTTTCAGCCAATATACTGCCTATTATACCTAAAAATATTCCTCTTCTTTCAATAACAAAAGGTATGATTGATCAAGAAAATGGTGAAATGATTACTTTCCCACACTACTTTTTAAGTAGGCTTCCTTCAAATAAGAAGCTTTCTATTAATGCTATAGGCGGACCGTGTACTAGTTATGAACTTGCTGATAAAGATAATTCTTGTGTTGCATTTTGTGGAGATGACATAAATATCCTTAGAATGCTTAAAAACTTGTTTGAAACTTCATACTATCATATCAGTCTATCTACAGATGTTGTAGGCGTTGAATGTGCAGTAGCCCTCAAGAATGCATATGCCTTGGGTGTATCACTCGCTATTGGGTTAGCTATTGGACCTGATGGTTCTGGAAAAGAGCATTATAATTCACAGGCTGGACTTTTCGGACAAAGCATAAAGGAAATGAAACATCTCCTTAAGTTAGTCGATGGCGGCGAAGAAAATATCGTTTATTCTGGTGGTGACCTTTATGTAACTATTTTTGGTGGACGTACTCGTAAAGTCGGAACCTTATTAGGACAAGGATTTTCATTTGATGAAACAATAAAGAAATTAGAAGGTGTTACATTAGAATCAATAGTCATTGCCACTCGTACTGCTCGTTGCGTTCGGCGTCTAGCCAAAAGAGGACTTGTTAAACTTAATGATTTTCCACTGTTAATACATGTTGATAATATCATAAATTCTGGTGCTGCGGTTGATATTCCATGGAAGGCTTTCGAAACAGAAAAAATATGATTGTGAACCATTACTTAATTAATATCTTATAATATAGGATTTTCAATTAAGATGGTAAACAGAAATTAATAAGATAATAGTTCTTAAATTGTAAAATAATTAACCTATAAGATTTTATGAGTCTTTGGCTTACCCTTATCCTTGGGTAAGCTATATTTATTTAAGTAAGTACAGATAACCCTACAATGTTAGTAGGATTACAAAACGTTAATCAAGGTAATCCCTTAATATTTTGCTTCTACTTGAATGCCTAAGTTTTCTCAAGGCTTTTGCTTCAATTTGTCTTATTCTCTCTCTTGAT
>DAVZGU010000038.1:0-10071 GCA_052274215.1 Clostridium sp.
AGCAGCCAAAGCAAGAAAGGTTGATGTGCTAATTTGTGATACGGCAGGTAGGCTACATAATAAAAAGAATCTTATGGATGAATTAGCAAAAATAAATAGGGTGATTAAGCGGGAGTATAGTGAGGCCCATATGGAAACTTTACTAGTAATTGATGCTACAACAGGACAGAACGGAGTTGAGCAAGCTAAGCAATTTATGAAAATATGTCCTATAGATGGTATAATACTAACTAAATTAGATGGCACGGCTAAAGGCGGCGTTGTAATATCAATAAAGAACCAACTTGACATACCGGTTAAATATATAGGCGTTGGTGAAGGTGTAGATGATTTGCAAGAGTTTAATTCAAAAGATTTCGTAGAGGCTTTATTTTAAAATGTAGGTCTAATACACTGATTCATATAAAAATATTGACCTGTTAAGTAAAACTACTTGACACTGCATTTAAAATCTGATAATATATGACTTGTGAGTAAGGTGATGAAATGGAAAAAAGATTTGAAATTTCTCTATTATTAGATTTTTATGGTGAATTGCTTACTGAAAAGCAGAGAAACATAATGGATATGTATTTTAATAATGACCTCTCTTTATCAGAAATAGCAGAGATAAATAATACTAGCAGGCAAGCTATTCATGATACCATTAAAAGATCCGATAATGCGCTTTTAGTATATGAAGAAAAATTAAAGTTATTAAATAAAAATCATGAACTAAAAGAAACTTTAAAAAACATTATATCAAAATTAGATAATTTACAAATTAATATAAAAGATGAAAATATAAATAAGATTATATGTGATATAAAAACCCAGATTACTGAAAACATTTAGGAGGTTTATTATGGCTTTTGAAGGGTTATCTTCTAAGTTACAGGATACCATAAAAAAATTAAAAGGTAAGGGTAAGCTTTCCGAAAAAGATATTAAAAATGCTATGAGAGAAGTAAAATTAGCATTGCTTGAAGCAGATGTTAACTATAAAGTGGTTAAAGATTTTGTGAAAAATGTTAGCGAAAAGTGTTTAGGTAATGGAGTATTAGAAAGCTTAACACCGGGGCAACAGGTCATCAAAATCGTTAATGATGAGTTAACTGATTTAATGGGTAATTCAGAAAGTAAGTTAGAGTTTTCTATAAATGGGATAACAGTTATAATGCTTGTTGGTCTTCAAGGTGCCGGTAAAACCACAATGGGTGGGAAACTTGCTCTTTCACTGAAAAGAAAAAACAAAAAACCACTATTGGTTGCTTGTGATGTATATAGGCCAGCTGCAATTAAACAATTGCAGGTAGTAGGAAAACAAATTGATGTTCCGGTTTTTACCATGGGAGACAATGTGAGTCCCGTAGATATAGCAAAAGCATCATTAGACTTTGCTAAAGATAATGGTAATAATGTAGTTATAATAGATACAGCAGGAAGACTTCATATAGATGAAACTTTAATGGAAGAACTTCAAAATATAAAATTAAGTGTTAAGCCAAGCGAAATAATGCTTGTTGTAGATTCCATGACTGGTCAGGATGCAGTTAATGTAGCAGATAGTTTTAATTCACAGCTAGATATAACTGGAATAATTTTGACTAAGTTAGATGGTGATACAAGAGGTGGTGCAGCATTATCAATTAAAGCAATAACTGGTAAATCTATAAAATTTGTTGGTGTTGGCGAAAAAATGAATGATTTGGAGGTTTTCTATCCAGATAGAATGGCATCAAGAATACTTGGTATGGGTGATGTGCTTTCATTAATAGAAAAAGCACAGGAAGCTATAAATGAAGATGAAGCCAAAGAACTTGGTAGCAGAATGCTATCTCAAGAATTCAATCTAAATGATTTTTTAGCAATGATGCAACAGATGAAAAAGCTTGGACCATTGAATAAATTGGTTGAAATGATGCCAGGTGTAAATAAAAAAGAATTACAGGGCGTAGATTTGTCTCAAAGCGAAAAAGAAATGGGAAAAGTTGAAGCTATCATAAAATCAATGACTGTATCAGAAAGAACACATCCTAGTTTAATCAGTGGTTCTTCTTCTAGAAAAAAGAGAATTGCTAATGGATCGGGCACATTGGTACAGCAAGTAAATAAGCTGTTAAAAGATTTTGAGATGGCAAAGAAATTTATGAAGCAAGCAAAAGGATTCCAAAAACCTGGTAAAAAAGGTCTGTTTGGTAAAATGCCTTTTTAATAAGATTACTTGAGCAATGATTAAATTTAGATTTAAGGAGGTGATTATACATGGCAGTTAAAATAAGATTAAAAAGAATGGGTGCTAAACATGCTCCATTTTATAGAGTAGTAGTTGCAGATTCAAGAGCTCCTAGAGATGGAAGATTTATAGAAGAAATAGGATACTATAACCCAACAACAGAGCCAACTACTATTAAAATTGATGTTGAAAAAGCAACTAAGTGGATGAAAAATGGTGCACAACCATCTGATACAGTTAAAAGGTTACTTAGCAAAATAGCAGTCAACTAGAAAAGTTTGTAAGTAATGAATGGAGGAGTTTTCCATGAAACAGTTACTTGAAGTATTGGCAAAGTATTTAGTTGATAAACCAGAAATGGTAGTAGTAAACGAAGTAGCACATGAGCATGCAGTACTTCTTGAATTATCTGTAGCTCATGAAGATATGGGAAAAGTTATAGGTAAACAAGGTAGAATTGCGAAAGCTATTAGAACGGTTGTTAAGGCAGCTGCTGTTAAAGAAAATAAAAAAGTAGTTGTTGAAATAAAGTAAGAGTTAGGTTCTGCCTAACTCTTATTTTAATTAAATTTTGAGTTTTAGTTATTTATATAAGTGATTTTGAAAGGAGGATTTTAAATGGAAGATTTTATGAGTGTAGGTAAGATAGGTAAGACACATGGCTTAAAGGGTGAAGTTAAAGTCTTTTCGCTAACTGATAGTCTTGAAAGATTTAAAAAATTAAAAAGTGTGTATATTGATGGCGAAATTAGAAAAGTTGAAGGTTGCAAACTTCAGGCAGCTAACGCAATACTTAAAATTGAAGGTATAGACAGCATAGAGCAAGCAGAATTGTATAGAAATAAGTACTTGATGGTTAAAAGAGAAGATGCAGTTGAACTGACTGAGGATAGCTACTATGTGGCTGATTTATTAAATTGCAATGTTTTCGAGGAGGGTGGAGAAGAACTTGGAAAAGTATATGATGTTCTTCATACTCCGGGTAATGATGTATATTGGGTTAAGGGAAATACAGAAGTGCTAATTCCAGTGCTTAAGGATATTATAGTTAGTATAGATATTAATAAACGCGAAATAATAATTAAGCCGATAAAAGAATGGCAAGAATGAAAATAGACATTTTAACTCTATTTCCTGAAATGTTTGATATTTTTAATTATAGTATCATTGGAAGAGCCATAGAGAAAGATATACTGGAGATTTCTCCTCGTAATATTCGGGACTATGCAATAAACAAACATAAAAAAGTAGATGATACTCCTTATGGTGGAGGAGCAGGTATGGTAATGCAAACTCAACCGCTAGTTCACTGTATTAATGATGTTAAATTACATAATAGTGGAAAGGTAATATTTTTGGGGCCACGGGGCATTACTTTTACCCAAGATATTGCAAAAAAACTCAGCGCGGAAAAAGAATTAATATTTGTATGTGGACATTACGAAGGTATTGATGAGAGAACCTATGACCATATAGATATGGAGATTTCTTTAGGTGATTATGTTTTGACAGGTGGAGAAATGGCATGTATTCCTATAGTGGATAGTATTTGTAGATTAATTCCAGGGGTATTATCTTGCCCGGAGAGTTTCACAGAAGAATCTTTTTATGATGGAGTACTAGAGTATCCTCAGTACACAAGACCAGAATGCTTTGAGGGTAAAAAGGTTCCAGAGGTATTGACCTCAGGACATCATGAAAACATACGAAAATGGAGAAGATTGCAGTCACTCTTAATAACTAAAGAAAAAAGGCCGGATTTATTTCAAAAACTTAATCTTACGAAGGAAGATAAAAAACTATTAAGTAAGGCTTTTGAAAGAAAGCAATAAGTATAAATGTACTAGTATACTGACTAGTTATTTTTTGAAGATGGTTAATTAATGCCCGGAGAGTTATTTAAAGTTAAAAATATCTTATATATAAGCATAAAAAGTGTTTTTATGTTGATATATATATTTTTTTATGATAAAATATAGTTTGTGCTAGTACGGACGGTCCTCTGTTATATTATAATAAGCATGAACGTCACAATAAAATTTTAGGAGGGAATGCACATGTTAGAAATTATAAGAGCAATAGAATCAGAACAAATCAGAACTGACTTACCAGAATTTAGTGTAGGTGATACTGTTAAGGTTCACATCAAAATTAGTGAAGGTAGCAAGGAAAGAATCCAAGTATTCGAGGGAACCGTTCTTAAAAGACAACACGGCGGTTTAAGAGAAACTTTCACAGTAAGAAGAGTAGCATCTGGTGTTGGTGTTGAAAAGACATTCCCAGTAAACGCTCCAGTAATCGAGAAAATTGAAATTGTAAGATTAGGTAAAGTTAGAAGAGCTAAACTATTCTACTTAAGAGATAGAGTAGGTAAGGCTGCAAAAGTTAAAGAAAGAATGAGAAAATAAAATTGGGGCTGAAAAGTCCCTTTTTACATTTAAAGATAATTAAACTTAGGTGTAAATATTCTTCATAAGTTTTCAATTAAGTAATTTAAGTAGAATAAACTACTTTAGTAGCTTATTAAGTAGGTGCATATATTGACAAAAGAAACTTTTGCAGTAGTAAAATATATAGCAATTTCACTTTTAATCGCGGTATTTATTATAAATTTTGTATTCCAAATAGTAACAGTGAATGGTGAATCTATGGTTCCTACGGTGCAAAATAATGATAAATTAATAATTGAAAAAGTATCATATAGAATAACAGCCGCTAAGAGAAATGATATTGTAGTAATAAAGTACCCTGCTGATATAAGTCAAAGAATAATAAAAAGAGTTATAGCAGTTGCTGGAGATAAAGTTAAAATTAACAATAATATATTGTACATAAATGATGAAATTATCAATGAGCACTATAAAAATGAAAATTTTATGGAAGACTATGATGAAGCTCTGGTGCCACAAGATTCAATTTTTGTCCTCGGAGATAATAGAAATTTCAGTAAAGATAGTCGCAGTAGTGATGTTGGGTTTGTAAAACTCAATCTGTTGGAAGGAAAAGCGGTTATAAGGCTTTATCCGTTCAATAAAATGGGAGGGATTAAATAGTATGGCAATGACAATAAATTGGTTTCCAGGTCATATGGCTAAGACAAGAAGACAAATTGGAGAGAGTTTAAAACTTGTTGATGCTGTAATAGAAATTAGAGATGCAAGAATAGTTAAATCAAGTGCCAATCCACAAATTGATGAGATATGTAAAGATAAACCTAGAGTCATTTTACTAAACAAAAGTGATCTAGCTGAAGACAAAGTAACTAAGGAATGGATAAAAAAGCTTACAACTGATACTATAAAGCCGTTGGCTGTAAATTGTATTACAGGTCAAGGTCTAAAAAGTATAAAGATTACGCTTGATGAGTTATTAAAAGAAAAACATGATAGACAAAGAAAAAAAGGATTAGTTAACATAGTTACAAGGGTTATGGTAGTTGGTATACCTAATGTTGGTAAATCTTCTTTTATAAATAAATTAGGTAAAAATAATATTGCTAAAACTGGTGATAGACCGGGAGTTACTAAAAGCAAGCAATGGATAAAAACTAGCTTAGGTATAGAATTAATGGATACTCCAGGTGTATTATGGCCTAGATTTGAAGACGAGACAGTTGGACTTAATTTGGCATTTACAGGTGCTGTAAAAGATGAAGTCATAGATATAGAGGAATTAGCACTTAGATTAGTAGAAAGACTCCAAGTCAATAATGGACAGAGGCTAATGGAAAGATATAAACTTGATGAGATTATGGAGAATCCTTTAGACAATCTAGATAATATTGCTAAAAAAAGAGGATCAGTAATTTCTAGAGGTAATATTGACTATAATAGAGTCGCAGTTATGCTTTTAGATGAATTTAGAGGTGGGAAATTAGGACCTATATCATTAGAAAGACTAGATGAAGTTTAAATTTTTAAATAAAATATCATATGCAATTCCTATTTGAAAACATGTAGGAATTTTAAAAAAATAAATAGAGCATCTTAAAAAAACGTTATTGATATACTTGTTTTTTAAGATGCCTAAATAACATGTTTTAAGAAACATTAAGGAGAAAATACCATGGAATTAAATATTAAATTTTCAAACATGAGCTACAAGGAAATATCTACATATATGTTGAGTTTAGAGAATGCTGAAAACGTTTTCTCTGATGGCGATAAGCAAATCATATCTAATATGCTATTACAAGACAAGAGGAAAACCGTTCAAAAATTGGGTAGTAAAATGTCTAAAATACTAGAGTTAAAAGAAAAGGAAATTCAGAGAGTAAAAAAAATGTATGATTTTGATAGGAGCTATGGGAACTATAAATATGTAGCAGGAGTAGATGAGGTTGGGAGAGGACCTTTAGCTGGCCCTATAGTTGCAGCGGCAGTAATATTAGATTTAAAATCAAACGAGGATAGAGATTTAATCTTAAGAGCTAACGATTCTAAAAAATTATCAATAGCTTGCAGAAAAGAGCTAGCTCATATTATTAAAGAAAAAGCCTTAGCCTATAAAATTATTGCTATTGATAATAAAGAGATTGATGAAAAAGGCATTGGTTGGTGCAATAATCAAGTATTTATAGAATGCTGCGCGGGGCTAACTATTAAGCCGGAATTAGTATTATCAGATGGTTATAAAATAAAAAACTTTTCAGATTTAAATGAGTTTGTAATAAAGGGAGATACATTAAGTATAAGTATAGCGTGCGCTTCTATAATTGCAAAAGTATATAGAGATGAACTGATGGTACAGTATCATAATGAATACCCCCATTACGGATTCGATAGAAATGTTGGTTACGGAACAGAGGAACATGTGCTTGCAATAAAAAAACACGGAGCTATTCCGATACATAGAAAAAGTTTTTTGAAAAACATTTTAAAATAAAACAGTAATAATTAACATGAAATTTACAAATGCATTTTTAAATTAAATATGTGCAAATGTAAATTTTTTTGATAAAAATTATATCTGAAATGCATCCTCTATATGATTAACTAAAAAATCATTATTATTACTATTCAGTAAGACCTCTATAACATCAAATCTAAAATTGTAGTCAATAATATTTTTCATTAAAATATAAACTTGTGCTGTTTTATAAATTTTCTTCTGTTTAGAAGAAGTAACCGATTCAGCGGGTGTTCCATAATTTATTCCATATCTAGTTTTCACCTCAACAAAGCAAATATAGCCTTTATTTATTGCTATTAGGTCTATTTCACCACATTTGCATCTGAAATTTTTATCTAATATTCTATATCCTAAATTTTTTAAATAATTTTCTGATATATTTTCACCAAGTGCTCCGATATCTTTATTGAAAGTTTTCATTCGAAACATCCTTCCTTAAATTTCTATAATTTCTATATATACTAATAGTAGATTAAAAGAGACTAAAAATCAATATAATGTTTATAAATTCAAAAGGTCTGTAGATTGCATAATGTTCTCGTTTGTGCCTCAAACCATTCATCTATCTATCTACTAAAAGAAAATTAGTTTAGAAAATATTTATATGTATTATGTTCTAATATCTAGAAAAAGGAGTAATAATTAAAGTGAATGTATTTATTAAAATAAAGGAGATTTTATGACAAAAAATATTTCTTATAAATTTAGGAATAAATTTTTTTTAAAATTTAAGATTGGAAAAATAATAATTAGCATTATTGTAATGCTAGGTGTAATTATATTCTTTCCACATTTTTTTAGAAGTACTTATACAGTAACCATTGCAAATAAACGAATAATAAGACGTGATAATATTGATAGGTATTTAATTTATGCACAAATGGAGAATGGTGATATAAAGGTATTTGAGGATACTAATAGTTTATTAGAATTTAAAATTCATTCTGAGGATGTGTACTGGGGATTGACAATTAATAGAAAATACGAAATTAAAGCATATGGCTTGAGTATACCTTTATTATCGTATTATCAAAATATCACAAAAATTAAAGGGGTAAATAGAGAAAAATGAAGTTATAAATTAATTCATTGTTACTATATAAATTTTGGTCTCTTTTCACTAAACGTACATTTATTATACAGTTTTATGCATATTTATACAAAAGCTAATGCTCTTGTTTTTTATTAACAATGATTACTTTAAACTGTCAGCAAATTCTTTTTTTATCATGGAAAGCAGATTTATATCAGTAATAACATCGTACCCAGTACAAGCAAGCGCCGCGGCGCCTATAATCAAAGAATTATGGGCCTGCTGAGTTATTGTTGCTTTAGCCATTTCATTGGTATGTAAGTTCAATTTTGGATTTCCTATTCCAAGCAGAGGATGTATCGATGGTACAATGTAACTTACATTTCCCATATCTAGTGAGCCGATATTTTCTGGTGGATTGATATCTGTTATACCGCACATTCTCAGATTTTCATTAAATGCATCAGATAAATTTTTATTAGTATTCATATCATCAAAAGAGGGCTCATATAAGTTGATTTTTACACTCGCTCCAGTCATGAGTGCGGCTCCATTTGCAATGTTTTTTACCTTTTGTATCACTTCTTTAAGATAGGCCTTTTTCTGGGCTCTTATGTAGAATTTTGCAACAGCCTTATCTGGTACTATATTGGCAGCTATGCCACCATCGCTGATAATACCATGTATTCTTACATCTGAAGTCACATGTTGTCTCATAGCATTTATACCATTAAACATTAATAGCACAGCATCCAGTGCGTTGATTCCATTTTCAGGTGTGCTTGCAGCATGGCTTGACTTTCCTGTAAAATCAAACTCAAGTGCTTCCATAGCCAAGGATGATCCACTTGAACATGTCTTGCCATACGGATGCATCATCATAGCAACATCAACATTGTCAAATACTCCTTGTTCAACCATATCAACTTTCGCACCAAATGTTTCTTCAGCAGGGGTTCCATATACTTCTATTTTACCACCAACTTGGCCTATTACTTTGCTTAAAGCAACAGCCGCTCCAGCACTAATTGTTCCTATCATGTCGTGACCACAGCCATGTCCTATTCCTGGTAATGAGTCATATTCACATAAAAATGCAATAGTTGGACCTTTTAGGTTACTGTCATATATAGCTTTGAATGCAGTTTCCCTGTTCGCTATATTAATATCGACTTTAAAAGAATGTTCTTCAAGAAAAGATGTTAATTTTTCAACCGCTTTAAATTCCTCACAACCTAATTCTGGGTTATAGTACATATAATCATTTATTTCCCATAGATCTTCTTTTATATTTTCAATTTCATCAATGATTTGATTTTTCATCTTGTTATACTCCTTTTATCCTTAGATTTATATAATATAATAATTAAAATAGTTGTAACATTTGCTGTATTTAAAATGGGAAATATGCATAATTATACGGTGATTAATATTTTTTGTCAAATGTAAGTATGCATGATACATTTGAGGTTAATCATTATTTAACTATATTTAGTAACGATATAAATTTGTTCATCCGGCTGTACCCCTACAAAAATCACATCTTTGATATTATCAATATTTCTTGCTTTTAATTGTGCCATTACCCACTTCTCATCCTTTTGAATTAAAGGTAAGTGTGAAGATAAAATAGTCCCATCTAGAACAATGTCTACCATCATTCCAGTTTTAGATTTTTTAATATTCATATCTCCAACGGTTACTGTGGTTTGTTCTGCTTTTTTCAAAACACTAAGCTTACCATCGGGCTCTAATATTGCTATTTCTACGTCAGTAATATAAAAAATATCTTTATTCCTTAGTTGCATCAATAAATCACCTATATTGTATCTAGCTTTCTTCATATTCTTATAAATAACTTTTCCTTTATCAATTATTAATAATGGTTCACTATCTATTAATAGTCTTAATT
>DAVZGU010000039.1:0-10051 GCA_052274215.1 Clostridium sp.
ATAAACTTATAACTACGATAAGAGGGGTAGGATATGTTGTTAAAGGTGATTAACCATGAATTTTAAGATTATGAATTCTAAAATTATTAAAAGTGCAAAGATTTCTTTCAAATTAACTATAGCTTATGCTGTAATGTTCTCATTAGTATTACTTATTTTAAACGCCTCAATTCTATACGGAGTAAAATATTACTTGTACGATCAGGCAAATAAACAAATAGAAGATGTCAAAACAATAGTTCTAAACAAGGTTATGTCTCGAAATGAACATGTAGATTTGTCAGATAAAGAAGTAATTTCAGATGTACCGTTCAAACAAGATATATCAATAAAAGTACTACAAAAAGATGGAAAAGTACTAAACAAATCAAATGAATTTAATTATAATATTGCAATTAAAGAGCCTTTTGATAAAATAAAAAAAGTTAAAGATGACGATAAGCACTTAGTATATAAAAATTTAAAAATCGAAACTAAAGAATATGGCTCCGTCTACATTCAAATAGTTAAGTATATGGATAATGAGTATGACTTTATGAAAATTCTATTTGTTTTGATAGCAATAGCTGATTTTATAGGTATGATTGCTTCAATTATATTAGGCTACAGTATAAGTAAAAAAATGTTGAAACCTATAGATCAAATAACTAAAGCTGCTGATAATATTAGCATTAATAATTTAAAGGGAAGAATTGAGGTCACTGGACCTGATGATGAACTTAAAAGACTAGGTAATACTTTTAACAAAATGATAGATAGGCTTCAGGAATCATTTAGTAGGCAAGTTCAGTTTGTATCTGACGCTTCTCATGAACTTAGAACCCCTATTGCAGTTATCCAAGGTTATGCGAACTTACTTGATAGGTGGGGAAAAGATGACAGAGAAGCCTTAGAAAAGTCTATTTATGCTATTAAGATAGAGGCTAGTAATATGGAAAGTTTAGTGGAAAAACTATTATATCTTGCCAAGGGTGATAGTGGAAATCAAAAAATAGAGAAAAAAAACTTTTGGCTTAATGATCTTATTAATGAAGTGGTGAGAGAAAGCAGGCTTATAGATGATAATAGACATATAATATCGAGTGATAAAAATGATACTGTTAGTATATATGCAGACTATAAAATGATAAAACAGATGAGCAGGATATTTATTGAAAATTGTATTAAATTCACACCTAAACAAGGGAGGATTGATATAAGTTCAGAGATTCAGAATAAAACAGTAAAAATTACTGTTAGTGATAGTGGCATAGGAATACCAAAAGAGGAAATTAAAAGTATATTTGAAAGATTTTATACTGTAGATAAATCTAGATCTAAAGAACGTGGTGGCACAGGACTTGGATTATCTATCGCTAAATGGATTGTAGATATACATGGAGGAAGGATATATGCAGAAAGTGAGGAAGGCGAGGGAACAAAAATAATTGTTATATTAGAAATAGCAATGTAGTTAGGGGTATAAAACTTTTATTGTACGATATTATAAATTTTAAACTAAACCTAAGACTTTTTTAATCTGATTTTAATCTTATCAATATATAATATAAAATATGATAAAAGTTATATAATGAGAGGGGAAAAATATGAGCATTTAGAAAAGGCTCGGAAGTTCTATGAAAAATCATTTTTCTTATGTACTAATGGCGATAATAATAATTTCTTTATTGCCTGGAGTTATAGTGTTCATAAAAGAAAATAGAAAAACAAGGAGAAATGCTGAAAATGATGAAAATAATATCTTTAATACAGAAATTTGATAGTTCCATATTATTGTATATAAAAGACAATATGCATGGAACTATTATGGATAAAGTAATGGTCGCTATTACATCATTAGGTGATAATGGAGCTATATGGATTATAATAGCAATTATATTGATGATTAACAAAAAATATAGAAAAATAGGTTTCATGGCTTTAATAGCGTTATTGCTAAGCACAATTTTGGGAGAAGGAATATTAAAAAATGTAGTTCAACGTATAAGACCATCAGCAGATATACCAGCGATTGACCTTTTAATTGTAAAGCCTTTATCCTATTCGTTTCCTTCAGGTCACACTACGTCTTCATTTGCAGTTGCAGGAGTATTAGCAAAATATTTTAAAAATTACGCACTTGAAATTTTCAGTTTAGCTTCTTTAATAGCTTTTTCAAGATTATATTTATATGTTCATTATCCTACAGATGTTTTAGCAGGTGTAGTTTTAGGGCTCATATGCAGTGGAATAATAGTTTACTTGTTTAACGACATTTCAGAAGGGAAGTCTCCCACTTCTATAAGTGGGAGTTCCATATTATAACAAAAACGAAACTTCAGTGGGAGTATAAATCTCCTTCTGAAGTCGTTAATATTTCAGCTCCGCAGGAGATGATTTAATGACATTTCAGAAGGGAAGTCTCCCACTTCTATAAGTGAAAACCCCATATTATAACAAATTAATTGAATTTATATCAGTAAGTAAAAAAATATGGATATATTGATCAACTTTATAGAAGGCATATTTTTATGAAGTTAGGTAAGGATAATAGGAGGCAGTCAATATACTTTTCAAGCGATAAATCCTTAATGGATAGTTGGTACATATGTTTTTGAGGGGTATATTATTGATGTGGTTTGGTTGACTATAGGTGAAGGTGGTTTATTATGGTTATTTTAATTCTATTAACAGTACTTTCCCCTTACACGATTATAATACCAATAATATATATGACATATATGGTATTATTTAAAAAAGTAAAAATAAATAAAAATTACTGGAATATAGGACTTTGTTTACTATTTATTTGGTCTTTAATAGTAGGAGTTATAAATTATAGTTTTACATCAATTGCTGCATCTTTTGCTCTCTTTATGTATTTGTGTGTTAGTGCTTTTTTACAAGATTATTGTGAAAACGGGAATAAGGTGGAAAAAATATATAGGTACTTAGTGTATTTTTCACTGTTTTCAGCGATTTTTGGAATTATTGAGAAAGCTATATATATGTATTTCCATTACAATATTTGGGCGAAATTTCTTGAGATTACATCTCAGCCAGTATTTAATAATAGAATATATAGTACATTTGGAAATCCCAATGTAGCGGGTAATTGGTTTGCTATAATGGTTATCGTAGGTCTTTATTTTTGTAGCACTACAGCTAAAACAACAAAATTATTTTATCAAACAGCAACACTTTTGTTTGTTATTGCATTGTATTTAACGGGATCGCGTGGCGCTTTTATGGGACTTTTATTTGGACTTTTTATATTTTATATCATTAAAGGTAGTAAAAAAGATATGTGGCTGGTTATAACAATATTTATAATTACAGCTGTAGTTACTTTTATGCCATCACAGATTTTAAAAAATGTAACTGGACATGATTTTGATCAATCATTTACTAGTCGTATTGGAATATGGAAGGGATGTTTAAAAATGGTAAAGCTTAAGCCTTTTACAGGGTGGGGGCTTATGGGAATAACTGATCATGGGGCAGACTTTATGAAAGGGTATTATTATGCAACCTTATACCATGGGCATAATATCTGGATTACTATTATTACTACACTTGGAGCTATTGGGCTTTCTATATATGCTTATATGAAAGTTAATTTATTCCGAGATTTAAAAATACTTCATGCACAAAATTGTAGATTGGTTCCTATGCTTGCTGGTATTCAAGCTGTAGTAATTGGGCATGGATTGGTTGATTTTACAATGATTGCACCGCAAACTGGGTTATTATTTATAGCTAGTTCAGCTATAATAAGTGCTCTTGTAAAACACTATAATAGTTCAGTGTTTGATGATAATTCAAATTAATCTTTTTCTTGGCAACGTCTTTTAAGTAAAATTCATCACCAGTGGAAAATTTCTTTGTCTTTGCAGCTAAGCAATAGGGTTTATCCTATACTTATGCTGCGGTCTTCCTATCTTACCATACTCAATTAACATGTGTACTTTTCCTTCTTTATTCATATATTCTAAATATTTTCTGCAAGTTACCCTTGCAATTCCTAATATTTCTCCTAGTTCTTCTGGTGTAGTATATATTTCTCCGATTTCTTGAACTTGTTGCCATATTGTTTTATATGTATACTTATTTAATCCTTTTGTTAAATCTAGATTCCTATTATTTTCTTCTTCCACTAAATCTTTGCTACTTGAAATATACTTGTCCAATTCGCTTTGCTCAATTTCATTTGCTTTTTTAAAATGATAATATCTATCTTTAAATTTAAGTAAGGATTCTTTAAACCTCTCCAAGGTGAAAGGTTTAATTAAATAATCTCTGGCCCCATAGCGAAAAGCCTCTTGAACCCTATTAATGGTTTTATCTGCAGTGATCAAAATAACATCCACTTCTATTTCTTCGGCTCGAAGTAACTTTAAAAAGTCAATTCCATTTTCTTTAGGAAGATAGATATCAAGTAAAATTAAATCTGGTTTTTGTTTTTCCATAAAGCTCTGTGCCTGGGTAAGATTACTGACGGCATTAGTTAACTGAAAGCCCTCCACTTTTTGCAAAAACTTTGTATTGATATCACGTACCATAGGGTCATCTTCAATAATCATTACTTTAATCATTGCTTTCAACTCCTTTTCATTGGTATACTTATATCCCACCAGGTTCCGTTTTCAATACTAAATTCAATTTTTCCGTTCATCTCATCAATAATTTTTTTAACAATATACATACCAATTCCACGCTGACCGATTTTCGTAGTTGTCCCAATTTCATATATTGTGTTTTTTAGTTCAAAAGCAATTCCAGGGCCATTGTCGTTTATTTGAAGTTTCAAATCATCCTCTGTTTCAAAAATTTTAAAGTGTACGGTTCCACTTCCATCGATGCTTACTTCCTCAAAAGAATTTTCAATCAAATTTCCAATGATAGACCCTAATTCATCTTCACTCATATATTGTGGCAATTCATTTAATTGACAATCTGCATCAATTTCAAATATTATTCTAGACTCCTCTGCTTTATTATATTTTGAGAATAACAATGCTGCAATAGATACATTCTTAATTTGATCTGTAAGAATACTACTGATTCCATTTCGATTTTTAGCAATATGTGATATGAATTTCACAGCTTCCACGTATTCTTCCAGTTGTATCATTCCAGATATAGTATGAAGCTTATTCATAAATTCATGATTTTGTGCTCTAAGGGACCAAGTCATTTTTTTTATTCCTGTGAGTTCTTCTGCCATTTTTTTAAATTCCGTTAAATCTCTGAAATTCATTACCCATCCAATTACTTCACCTTTATCATTTTTAAGGGGATTATATTTGCACAAGATTGTTAAGCCAGGCCTTACTTTCATTTCTATATTTTCATAATACTTTCCTGCTTTCAGGACCTCAGAAATTTTACTTCCATAAGAAAGGTTTGTGATTTGCCTACCGATATCTTCTTCCAATAGTTCCAAAATATTTCCAGCTTCTTTATTAAATAAGGTGATTTTTCCATTTTTATCTACGGCTAAAATTCCTTCTTTCACACTTTCGATTACAGCTTCTTTTTCTTTTAAAATTAATGCTATTTCTTTTGGCTCTAAACCAAAGATGGTTTTTTTAATATTTGAGGACAAAAGGGTTGCGGCTATTGCTCCCAAAAATAATCCTAATACTATAAAGGGTAGGAAGTTACCCATCTTTGAATAAATATTATTATAAACCTCATTGATAGGACTTCCTACAGTCACTGCTCCAATTTGATTCCCGTTTTTTAATATGGGCGTGAATGCTCTAAGGGAGGTACCTAAGCTACCCCTTGCTTCTGAAACATACTCTTCTCCATTTGTGAGAACGCGTTTTTCATCTGAACCTTGAATTTTTTCACCTATTTTTTCTTTTGTAGGATGGGAATATCTTATTCCATTCATATCCATTACTACTATAAATTCAACTTTAGTATTACTTCTTATACCTTCTATTTCATCATTTAAGGTTTGTTTATTAATTTCATTGGTTCCTTGCAAGTAATTTTGTACAAGATAACTCGTGGAGACAGAATTGGCAATATCCAAAAGGTTACGTCCAGCTTGGTCTTTAAGCATTATCTTCATCTGATTAAAGGAAAGCAATGAGATACTTCCAATAGTAAAAAGTAAAATGCCTATTACAAAAGTTGTAATTTTTGTTTTTAATTTCATATTTTTCGCCTTTTAAACCTTTCAAATTTTAGGATAACTTATATAAATTATACCATAGTTACTTTTAACAATTGGATTGTTAAAAAAAATACAAAGTTTTCTTAATGACCACAAAACATTTTAAAGTTTCAGAATATTTAAAAATATATAAGTTGTTGCTATAATAATGAAATAGAATACATTTTACTAAAGTAGGGGGGTTCTTCTGTGTTTATGGTCTTCATACATTATTTTATTTGCATCAATATGAAAACGGTATCTTTTTTCTTGAGTGATTCAATAGATGATTGTTTTAGGTATAGTTTTTGAATAAATAATTAAATATCATTAATATTAGAGGGGGATAATTATGTTAGCTGAGAAGAAAGTTAGTATGTTAAATGAAAAGAAAACACTTGAAATAATGGGTATTAAGATTCAGTATTTTGCAATTATTGCAATGGTCATGTTTGTAGGTGCATATATGAATGTGCTTCCACCTGGAATAGTAAGCGTATTGCCTTTAATGCTAGTTATTGGCAGTGTTCTTTACCTTATTGGAGATAATCTACCTATAGTAAAAGATTATTTTGGAGGTGGTGCTATTGTAGTTATTTTTGGATCTTCTGCTTTAGCAACCTATAAGATTTTACCAGAGGGGGTTGTAACTTCAGCTACTACTTTTATGACCAGTGGTGGATTTTTGGATTTATTTATATGTGGTCTTATTGCTGGAAGTCTTTTAGGAATTAATAGAAAATTACTTCTTCAAGCTGTTGTTAGATATCTTCCATGTCTTTTAGGTGGAATCATAGCAGCTCTTGGGTTAGTGGGATTATTTGGAATTATTTTGGGGTATGGCGCAAAGGAAGCTATTTTTTATATAGGAATACCTATTATGGGTGGTGGAATGGGCGCTGGTGCTGTTCCATTAGCTAAAATATTTGGGGCTACACTTAATCAAGATCCTAAAATTATTATGTCTATAATGACTCCGGCAGTAGCCTTAGGTAATGCTTTTGCTATTGTAGCCGCGGGGATTTTAAATAAAATAGGTAAAGTTAAGCCGAGTTTAACAGGAAATGGAGAATTAATAATACCGAATTCAAAGACTAAGCTTGATGCGGAAAATGAGGTAGAAGATAAATCTAATGACCTGGAATTATATGCAATTGGTATATTATTATCTGGTGCATTCTTGACTGCTGGTTATATTGTAGGGAAATTTTTACCAGCTATTCATGCTTATGCTTGGATGATTCTTATTGTTATTCTTGTTAAAATGACGGGTGCACTACCTGCTAAATGTGAATATGCTTGTAGTGTGTGGTATTCATTTGTAATGAAAAATTTTACAGTTGTTGTTTTGGTAGGTGTAGGAATTGCATATACTGATCTTAATGCGGTTATTTCAGCTTTAACATTTAAGTATATAATACTTGTTGGTGTTACTATAATTGGTGCGGTAATTGGTTCTGGAGTTGTAGCTAGATTTGTTGGTTTCTACCCAATAGAAACTTCTCTTTCTGCTGGTCTGTGTATGGCTAATATGGGTGGCTCAGGGGATGTTGCCGTATTAACTGCAGCTAAAAGAATGAAGCTTATGCCTTTTGCTGCAATTTCATCACGATTAGGAGGGGCACTTATTCTTATAATAGCTAGCGTTTTACTTAGATTGTTTTAAGAATGAATTTGTTAAAAATTGACTTTTGTGTATTTTTGGCATACTATATAAGAAAGAGAACAATTAATTTTATCTTACTGTTTTGTTAATACAGATGTATAAAGCATTATTGTAAATAAAACCTAGTGAATGAGTGTATTTACTGGGTTTTTTGTTTTATTTTATATTTTTAAATTTGAGGGGTGATTTTATGACATTGGATGAAAAAATATTGCAAGAGAAGGAAGAGATAATAAAGGGTGTTGAAAAGTGTGTACAGATTAAAAGTGTGGAAGAAGAACCAAAAGAGAACATGCCTTTTGGAGAGGGAGTTCAAAAAGTATTTGAATACAGTTTAGATCTTTCTAAGAATTTAGGATTTAAAACTGTAAACGTAGATAATATGATAGGATATGCAGAGTATGGTGAAGGGGAGGAAATGATAGCGGTACTTGGGCATTTAGATGTAGTTCCAGAGGGAAATGGTTGGACATATCCACCTTATGGAGGAGAGATACATGATGGAAAGTTATATGGAAGAGGAACTACAGATGATAAAGGACCCACTATAGGGGCTTTATATGCATTAAAGGCAATTAAAGACTTAAATTTACCACTTAAAAAAAGAGTAAGAATTATATTTGGATTAAATGAAGAGACTGGTAGCAAATGTGTAAAGCATTACATAGAAAGGGGAGGAGAAATGCCTTCAGCAGGTTTTACACCAGATGCTGAATATCCAATTATAAATGGGGAAAAAGGAATAGTTACAAGTAAATATAAGAGAAGTTTAAAGCAGGAAGGAGAAATTATTATTAAATCCATTAAAGGAGGAATTGCACCTAATGTAGTTCCAGAATATGCAGAAGCAGAAATAAAAATTCCTAAGGCTAGTATAGATAAAGTGAAAAAATTAGCACAAGGTGTAGATGAAATAAAATTAGAGGAGAAAGGAGATCTTTTATTAGTTAGATCGTTTGGAATTTCCGCTCATGGAAGTAGACCAGAAGAGGGTAAAAATGCAGTAAGTCATTTATTATTGTTCTTGGGAAAACTGGATTTTATAGGCGATGTTAAAGAATTTATAGATTTTATGAATGAAAATATAGGGTTAGATACAGAAGGAAGAAAACTAGGTATATATTTACAAGATGAAATGTCAGGTAATTTTGTATTTAACCTAGGAATGTTAGCAGCAAACGAAAAAGAAGTAGATATTTCTATTAATATGAGATACCCTGTGACTAAAAAATATGAAGATTTTAAGGATATTTTTGAAAACAGAATGCGAGAAGGAAAAATGGAAGAGGTGTCTACAAGACACAAAAAAAGTCTTTATGTATCGCCAGATAGCCAATTTATAAAAAAATTGCAAAAAGTTTATGAAGAAAAGGTAGGGGAAAAAGCAGAACTAATATCTATAGGGGGTGGAACTTATGCAAAAAGCATGGAAAATATAGTAGCATTTGGCCCCATATTTAAAGGACAACCTATGGTTGAACATAAGCCAGATGAATATATAGAAATAGATTCACTAATAAAAAATGTTCAGATAATGGCAGCCGCTATATATGAATTGGCAAATTAATAGAAAGGAGCTAACGTTAAGTAATCTCCTACTACCCCGGGTATTTATTTTACTTGGTTCAAAAATGCGGTAATAAGCATATTATATATAGATTACCAATTTTAAGTAATTAATAAAACCAAAGCAACACAAGGGGGATATATATGTATGTTTATGACTCAAAATTAAAAAGTAATAAGGAAATACGTCAAGAAGCAAGGGAGGATTTATCAGGTAATTGGATTGTAGCTATAATAGTATGTGTATTAGCGTGGATTTTCACAGAAATGTTTATACAGGGGCCCGATATTAAAGAAAGAGTAAATTGGGTTGTTAATAATCCTATACATGAAATATTTAGATATAGTGCTCCAATTAGTGATGGTGGAATTCAAAATTTAGGTCTATTTATAGTACTGATTATCGGAGGACCCATAACTTTTGGCGCTTCAATGTTTTTTCTGAATTTAATACGAAAGACTAATGCTAAAATCGAGGATGTTTTTATGGGGTTTAAGTATTTTGGAAAGACATTTTTGTTGAATTTATTAATGGGTATCTTTATATTGTTATGGAGTTTATTACTTATAATACCAGGAATAATCGCTAGTTTTAGTTATTCTATGGCATATTATATATTAATCGACAACCCCCAATTAAGCTCTTTTGAAGCTATAAACCGTAGTAAAGA
>DAVZGU010000040.1:0-9816 GCA_052274215.1 Clostridium sp.
TTACTTTTTAAATAATATTTATAATTTTATTAAATAAAAAAAAGATGAAGAAATTTTACTTTCCTCATCTTTTCCTATATTTCTCTATTAATTCTACTATTAAATCAATGCTTTTTTCAGTGTTGCTAGAATTCATTTTTTCAATATATTTGTATCTATCATTATACAGTTCTTTAATTTTCATTTCTAAATTTTCAGGAGTTAACTCCTCGTCTTGAACAACCATACTATAACCGCTTTTTTCAAAAGATTTTGCATTAAGTATTTGATCACCGCGGCTAGCTTTAGCTGATAGTGGAATTAATAAATTAGGTTTTCTAAGTGCCAAGAGTTCAAAAATGACATTTGCTCCTGCTCTAGACACTACAATATCTGCACTAGCTAATAAATGAGGCAATTCATCCGTCGTATATTCAAATTGCTTATAACCAGTTTTACTTTGGAGTGATTTTTCAAAATTACCACTACCGCAAATATGAATAATATTATACTCCAAAATTAATTTTTCAAGCATTGACCTTACCACTTCATTTATAACTTTAGATCCTAAACTTCCACCAATGACCATTAATATTGGTTTTTTATTTTTGAATCCGCATATTTCATTCCCTTTTATTTTACTTCCTTCAAATAATTCGCGTCTTATAGGATTACCAGTTACTACTCCTTTTCCATTTTTTATTTCATTTAATGCTTCTGGAAAAGTTACACACACTTTTGTACAGTAAGGAGCTACTAATTTATTAGCAAGTCCTGGTGTAATATCACATTCATGAGCAATTACAGGTACTTTATTAAAAAATGCAGCAAGCACTACAGGTACGGAAACAAAGCCACCTTTAGAAAAAACAATATCCGGTTTTTGTGTTTTTATTATTTTTTTTGCTTCAAATATACCTTTAATTACTTTTAAAGGATCTGTAAAGTTTTTCACATCAAAATATCTTCGGAGTTTCCCACTAGATATAGGATAATACTTTATATTTTCACTCTCTATTATCTTTCTTTCAATACCTTCTTTTGTACCAATATATTCAATTTCATAACCTAGCATTTTAAGTTTTGGTATAAGTGCAAGATTTGGTGTTACATGTCCTGCTGAACCGCCACCGGTCATTATTATTTTGTGTTTTTCCACTTTAACACCCCTTCTAAAAAACATACTTTATTCAGTATGTACTAAATCATTATATACCAATTAGACTAAAAAGTTTAGTATTTATTAAAAATTATCTTATCCATAATTTTCTAAAGAGTTTATAATTTTCAAAATCACCCTTCAATTCACTAATATAAAAATCGGATATAGGGATAAACTACTATCATAAAGTAATTACAAAAAAAAAGGAGGGAATTTATTATGGCAAACAGAAATTTAGTACCACAAGCAAAAGCAGGTTTAAACAAATTTAAAATGGAAGCTGCTCAGGAAGTTGGTGTTAATCTAACAGATGGTTACAACGGAGATCTTACTTCTAGACAAAATGGATCTGTTGGCGGACAAATGGTTAAAAAGATGGTAGAACAATACGAAAAGAACTTATAATTAGAAATCTCAAATCAGTTAAAAAATAAAATATAGAAGGAGTGATTTATAAATGTCAAACAAAACATTAGTACCACAAGCTAAAGCAGGTTTAAACAAATTTAAGATGGAAGCTGCTCAGGAAGTTGGAGTTAATCTAACAGAGGGTTACAATGGAGATCTTACTTCTAGACAAAATGGATCTGTTGGCGGACAAATGGTTAAAAAGATGGTAGAACAATACGAAAAGAACTTATAATTAGAAATCTCAAATCAGTTAAAAAATAAAATATAGAAGGAGTGATTTATAAATGTCAAACAAAACATTAGTACCACAAGCTAAAGCAGGTTTAAACAAATTTAAGATGGAAGCTGCTCAGGAAGTTGGAGTTAATCTAACAGAGGGTTACAATGGAGATCTTACTTCTAGACAAAATGGATCTGTTGGCGGACAAATGGTTAAAAAAATGGTAGAACAATACGAAAAAAACTTATAATTTAAAATTCTAAATTGTTAAGAGGTATATGCTAGTCATATGCCTCTTAACTTTGCTATTTTGACCTAAATTGTATAAACATATGTATTCTTTATTTAAAGTCATTGAAGTAAATTCAAGTTAATTGCATGTAATTATTTGCATCTTATTAAAATATTTCATATCCTAACAGGTATTAATTTAAAATGTCGTACTTACCTTATTTCCCTTAAGTATTCTATTATATTTTATGAATTTCTGCACAAGATACTATCATAACAAAAATAAAATATAGAAGGAGTGATTAACAAATGTCAAACAGAAAGTTAGTACCTGAAGCTAAAGCTGGATTAAATTCATTTAAAATGGAAACTGCAAAAGAATTAGGAGTAAATTTTACAGATTATAATGGAGACTTAACTTCAAGAGAATGCGGTTCTGTTGGTGGAGAGATGGTAAAAAAAATGGTAGAACAATACGAGAAAAATTTATAATTCAAATATAATATAATAAAGGTACATAGACCAAGGTCCATGTACCTTTATTTAACGGCATTTCAGTCCCACAAGAGATAACAGCTCTAAAAGAGATGCTAACTCCAAAGGAGATAACAGCTCGAAAGAGATGCTAACTCCAAAGGAGATAACAGCTCGAAAGAGATGCTAGCTCCAAAGGAGATAATTTAACTAAGTTTAAATTCTAAAATTTTTAATTGAATAGATTTATATCCGTTATACTCATTAATTTGAGGTGAAAAAATTAAATCCAGCTTCATTCCTCTTGGGTTATTAAGATAGTTCATATGTTCTTCTCCATATCTATCTTTTAGCATTTCTATAAATTCTTCCACTCTATTGAAACATATTCCATCAATTGTTTTATTTACACCAGGCATTACGCATTTTATTTTTAACGTATTTGCATTTTTACCTAGTATATCTATTCTTAAAACAGAAATATTTTTTTCTGCAAGTAATGGGGTTGAATTACCTTTACCAAAAGGCTCTAAAATTTCTAATTCATGAATCATCTCATAATTTATTTTGTTTAATGGCATTCGCTGATCTATTCTTACCTTAGGCACAATATCATCATCCGTTAACTTGCAAAGAGAATTTAATTTTCGCCTCAAATTTTCTATATTTTCTTCTTTTATAGATAAACCCGCAGCCATTGGATGACCCCCGAATTTTTCAAGTAACTCTTCACATTTTATTAATTCCTCAAATAAATTGTATTCATCAATAGATCTTGCTGAACCTTTTGGGTTCTCTTTTCCTTTAGTTAATATTATTGTTGGCACATTGAAAGTTTCCCTAACACGCCCTGCTACAATTCCTGCGATGCTCTCATGAATTGTATCTTTATAAATTACTAACACTTTATCATTTTTAAAAGTGGAGTTATGTATAAGTTCAATTACCTCTTCCACATTTTCGGTTGTCATCTCTTGTCTTTTTTTATTAAGTTCAAATAATGTTTTAGCTAGTTCTTTTGCTCTAGTTTCTTCTTCGCACAGAAGTAATTCTACTGAAATAGCGGCCGATTCTAATCTTCCAGTAGCATTTATACATGGTCCTATTTGAAACCCAACATGATAACATTTTATCTCTTTATCATTAATGCTTAAAATTTCCTTTAAACATTTTAACCCAAGATTTTTTGTATTTGTTAACATTACTAAAGCATTTTTAGCAATTATTCTATTTTCGGAAATTAAATCTACCACATCACAAATAGTACCTATTCCTGCTATTTCTATAAATTCCTTTACAAATTCCTTATCAATTCCAAGTTTTATATATAGTGCTTGTACAAATTTAAAAGCAATACCTGCACCACACAATTGTTTAAATGGGTAATTACATTCCTTTTGCTTTGGATTAATAACAGCATCTGCTGGCGGAATCTTGAAAGTTCGAATCCCTTTATCATCTTCTTCAAATGATAATTCATGGTGATCAGTTATTATTACGCTCATTCCTAGTTCTTTTGCCAATTTAACCTGCTCAGTAGCCGCGATTCCATTATCGCAAGTTAAAATCACTTCAAAACCTTGCTCATTTAGTTTTCTTATCCTATCAATATTTATTCCATAACCTTCATGTTCCCTATCCGGAACATAGTATTCTACATTTGCACCACAATGTTTTAATGCCTTATACATTATAACCGTACTAGTAACACCGTCCGCATCATAATCACCATATACTACAATTTTTTCATTGTTTTCAATTGCTAATTTAATTAAATCTGTAGCTTTTTCCATATCTTTCATTAAAAATGGATCATACAAATCCTCTATACTGGCTCTCATAAATTTTTTTATGTCTATTCCATTATCAAATCCCCTGTTAATTAGGATCTTAGCTACAACCTCACTTACACCTGAGCTTTTAGCTATTAAACTAACGTCTTTAGAAGTATTTCTTATCAACCACTTTTTTCCCATATTTATTTCCCACTTTCCTTCTCAAATGTCGTTAACACCTGTATAGTAGCATTCACTAAAACTTTGTTAACTACTCTCATTATTTCTTCATCCACAATGTTTCTCATACCATCAAATTCCGAGAAAATTTGTGAACTGTCTTCATACATAATTTCATATACACATAAATTTACGCTAGTTTGAATAGATTTTTCAAGAGCTATCATTCTTCTCAATTTATAACTTTTGCATAGTTTTAAAATACACTGTTCATCAAAAAAATGCCTAAGTTCTTTAACTTTTTCGATTTCATCATTAATAATTCCTATGGTCTTTTCAACATTTTCACATGAAGTTCCAAGGGTTATGGTGAAAAGTTTTATTCCTGTTTCGTTTTTTATTTTACTGCCTACATCATATACAAGACCTCTTTTAGTCCTAATTTCATCATACAAAATACTGCTTGTACCTTCTCCAAAAACTAAGCTAAATAGCTTTAAAGCACTAATTTCTCTTAGGTTTAAATCATGTATTGGAAAACAATATTGAATTTTAGCACCTTGCAAGTCATCTCTATATTGGAAATAGGTGCCTGGCTTATTATTTTCATATAGACATTCTTTATCCATTTCCATATGGTCATTTCCACTAGGTAATTTAGGATTTAAATTACCCATATACTTCTCCACTATCTCTGAAACTTTTTTAAGGCTCATGGAAGATATTACACTTACTACGCAATTATCCGAGGTGTAATACCTCTCATAAAAATCTTTGATTTGTTTAATGGTTATAGAACGGATGCTTTCCTCTGTGCCTATAATTAAATTCTTTATTCTTCGCTTTTCAAATCCATTATAAAGCATGGAATCTTCGCAAAATTGATACGAATCATCTTTCCATTCTTTTAGTTCAGCGCTAATCACTTCTATTTCTTCTTTGAACCCATACACTTTAAACGAAGGATTCAAAAGAATATCAGAATAAATTTCAAACCCCTTTTCAAAATCTTCATCTAATGTGGTTCCGTAATATACTACGTAGGGATAATTAGTCATCGCATTACAAAACCCAAAGGTTTCATCACATAATTTGTTTATTTCATATTCCGTGCGAGAAGTCGTCCCCTTAAAAAGCATATGCTCTACCACGTGAGCAATTCCTAAATGTTCACTTTTCTCTTGATTCGCACCTGCATTAAAGCCTATTGTAAATGAGGTTAAATTATTTTCCGCTTTCTTGTACAATAACTTTATTCCATTTTCAAATATTATTTTTTCCATACAATCACCTTCATTTTTTTATTTGTTTTGAAAATATTTTTCTTTTATTTTGTTTTTTTTTGTTGTACACTGATATGTATGAGTGCATCATAATATTCTTTTCATAAAAAGGGTGGTGACTATTTTCTTAAACATATTTTATTTAAGAATAAAGTTCTATGAATGATAAAAATAAAATACTACAGTCCTTATCTCAATTTATTAACTATTCTTTAGTTGGTGCTACTAACATTATAATAGAAATCATAATACTAAATATTCTTTCATTTACCACAGGCATAACGCATGGAAAAATGTTATTTGTTTTTAACATAATTTCATTTTCAGTTTATTCAATTTCTAGTTATAAATTAAACAAGAAGTTCACCTTTAAAGAGACTTCCCCTAAAAAAGGTTACCTTCAATATGCATCTGTACTATTTTTTAGTATGATTTTAAATAGCTTTATGTTAGTCCTATTAACAAGTAGGAATCCTTTAATTTCTCTTCTGCATCACCATAGAAATATAATACACTTAAACCACTTGTGGTTTAACATATGTATCCTAATAGATTCTACAATTATAGGTCTACTTGGTTTTTTAATTAACAAGTTTTTTGTTTTTAATAAAAAGAAGACATGCTAAAATTAAGTTTTATTTAATTTTTATTGCATGTCTTTTTTATATTTTTTTCAGATGCCTAAAATAACCTCCTCTACATAATCATCTATAAGTGCACTGGTTAAGTTTTTACCTCTACCAGCTCTATTTTGAACGTTTATATCCTCAAGTCTTATAATCTTTTTTTCACCTTTAAATGAATTGACTGTCAAACTTAAATTCTCGTCAAGCGTAACAAGTATTTCATTACAGCCATCTACCTTTTCCGTTACTGAATTTACCAAATCTACAAATATAACTTCATCATCATCTTTTAAGCTTATGCCTGTTACCCCAGATGCAACTTTCCCCATAAAATTAATATTATTTACGTTAAATCTTATGCACATTGCCTTTTTTGTCACCATTAACACATCTTTATCTACATTATCTTTGTTAATTTTTACAAAAACTAATTTATCTTCTTCTGTTTTAAGTTTGCACACCAACGTAGAGAAGAAATTACCATCTAATTCACAAATCTTAGTTCGTTTTGTAAATCCTTTCTTTGTAAAAAGATATATACTTCTTTCTTCGTTGAAATCATCAACAGACATAATCCCTATTATTTTATCATCAATATTAAAATTATCCAGCAAAGTATTAATACATATGCCTTTCTTATTAATATTCTGAACCATATAACTCGGTAGTTTATGTACTAATCCTTTCTCCGTAAATATAAGCAATGTAGATGATGATTTGGTATAAGTGCTTAATGGAGTATTAGTTTTTTTACTAGATATTTTTATTGCACCTTTTGCATTTATACTAAAATTAAATTCTTTATAATCATAACACTCTGTAAATTCTAATTTTACCACAACGTCACCTTGCGTTAAATTAAATAACTGAGTTCCCACTACATTTCTAGGAACATCTTCAAGTACAGGTTCTTCTACAGAAAATTCCAGGCCTTCTTTAGTCAGTATCTTTATAAAACTTTCCTGTCTTTCCACAGGGATTAACTTAACTTCAAGAAGCTTTTCATTTTCTCTTAGTTTTAAAGCTGATAATTTAGTATAACTCGTAACGAATTTATTAAGCTCTGTTTTCTTTATGTTTCCCTTGTTAGTAAAGAACATAAATTCCTTATTAGCTGATAAGTTTTCCAATAAAAAACAAGAAACCACTTTTTCTTTTGTTAAATCTATTCCGCGAATAAGGGTATCAATTCTTTCGCCCTTTTCCTTCCACTTATATTCTGGCACTAAATCTCCTCTTAGTTGATACATATTGCCTAGATCAGTAAAGATAATTAATGTATCTTTAGTATTGGTCTGTAGTAAATATGTATTAAAATCTCCCTCTCTATACTCTATATCTTCTATGTTAATATTTGATCTATTATAGGATTTCATAGGCACTCTCTTTATATAACCATCGTTAGATAAAGTTATCATAACATCCTCTACTACTAGTATATCTTCTACTTCTATTTTAGCTTGGCTATCATCCTCAATAATTTCCGTTCTTCTCGGATCATTATATTTTTCTTTAATTTCTGAGATTTCTGCTTTTATTACTTTAAGAAGTTCATTCTCATTTTCAAGAATTTTTTTATACCCCTTAATTAGTATTTCTAATTTTTTATATTCCTTTAAAAATATCTTTATTTCAAGTCCTGTTAGCTTATATAACATCAGTTCAAGTATTGCTTCTGTTTGAAGCTCAGTAAAATTAAACTTAACCATCAGGTTCTGTCCAGCATCTTTTTTAGATTTTGAACTTCTAATTGTTGCAATTATTTCATCCATTACATCTACAGCCTTAATAAATCCTTCTACAATATGGAATCTACTTTCTGCAACTTCTAGTTCTCTTTGGGTTCTTTTAGTAACAACATCCTTTTGGTGGTTTAAGTAGTGCATTAGTATGGTTTTAAGCCCCATAGTTTGTGGTTTCCCATTGGCTAAAGCTACCATGTTAAAAGATATATTGCACTGAAGTTCTGTTTTCATCATTAAATATTTAAGTACCTTGGTAGCAGTTTCCTTATCTGTGGACTTTTTAAATTCAATTACTGATCTAAGTCCACTTCTATCAGATTCATCTCTAATATCTACAATAGACTCTAAGGCTTTTAAATGTTTTTTATCTGCTGTCATATCAGAAATAGATTGAAGTAACTTCGCCTTGTTTTTTCTGTATGGGAACTCCGTAATAACTATGCCAAGGCGTCCACTTTCTAAAGCTTCAATTTTCATTTTGGAACGTAACGTTACCTTACCTTCCCCAGTCTCATAGGCAGATTCCATAGCATTTTTGCCAATTATTATACCTCCCGTTGGTAAATCGGGTCCTTTAATATACTGCATAAGCTCTTTTGTTGTAATTTCTTTATTATCAGCATAAGCGAGTACCCCATCAATTACCTCTCCTAAATTGTGAGGTGGTATATTTGTTGCTATTCCTACCGCTATACCAAAGGTTCCATTTACTAATAAATTTGGATATCTTGATGGCAGTACCGATGGTTCTTTCTCTGTATCGGAATAATTATCTACCATATCCACAACGCCTTTATCAATATCTCTTATCATTTCAAGAGCAATAGGAGAAAGCCTTGCTTCTGTATAACGCATAGCAGCTGCATTATCCCCGTCTTGACTTCCCCAATTTCCATGACCATCTATCAATGGTTTTCTTGTGGCAAAAGATTGCGCTAGTATTACCATGGCACCATAAACAGAGCTATCTCCATGCGGATGGTATTTACCAAGAATATCTCCAACTATTCTTGCTGATTTATAATAAGGCTTATCTGGAAATGCCTTTAGCATATATGCTCCATAAAGAATCCTTCTATGCACTGGTTTTAAACCATCGCGTACATCTGGCAGTGCTCTTTCTCTTGCAACTTCCACTGCATATGGAAGATAGTTATCTGGCATAGCTTCTTCAATTGGAATCATTACTATATTATTATCTTTAGGTACATCAATTTTTCTTGCCATTTAGCAAATCCCCCCATTAATCATCACCTACGGTGCTGCTTTCATCACACAATGTGATGCTAACGACTTTCAAAAGTGTCGTTAGAACTCAGCATATTTATACATGTAATTTTTTCTAGGTGCAACAACATCGCCCATTAGAAGTGAAACCATCTTCTCAGCCTTTGCCGCATCCTCTATAGTAACCTGTTGAAGCGTCCTTGTAGCTGGGTTCAGTGTAGTTTCCCAAAGTTGATCTGGATTCATTTCTCCAAGCCCCTTATATCTTTGGATAAGAGCACCTTTTCCAATTTCTTTTTTTGTCTCAGCTAATTGCTCGTCACTATATGCATACTTAGCCACTTCACCATTTTTCGTGTTCCTATAAACCTTATAAAGTGGAGGCATTCCCATATAAAGATGACCTTTTGCAATTAGTGGCCTCATATATCTATAAATAAAAGTCATCCAATGATTACTAATACATTGGTTACAGCTGGAGTTAATGATGCTAATGTAATAGC
>DAVZGU010000041.1:0-9756 GCA_052274215.1 Clostridium sp.
TCAGAGCTTATGAGAAAGAAGGGGTGGATTAGTGAAGGAGACTTAAAGCTTAAGCTTTAAGTTAGTGGAATTTGTAAGAAGCTGCAGGTGATAATACACCCTTTGGGTGAGTTCTCCTGCAGCTTCTTTTGTTATAATATTTAATTATATAGATCGCTATAAATAATTTTAAATACTTCTAAAGCCTCTTCTATTTTATCTTGTAGTAGGTATTTTTTATTTTCTAGCTGCCTTCTACCTTCCACCGTTATTTTATAAATTTTCTGTGCTTTCTTAGAATTACTCCATTCCCCAATAACCAATTTTTCTTTTTCTATTTTTTTTAAAAGAGGATATATTCCGCCTGTACTAGGAATCCAAAGACCATTTGTTCTATCACCAATTTTATGAGATATATCGTTTCCATTAGTTTCGCCTAAACTTAGAATGTATAAGACGTACAAAGGCAGTAACCCTTTTGTAAATACTTGCCCCACTGCTTCTTTTTCCTTTTGAACTTTTCGAAGCTGTAAAAGTTTTTTCTTGTATTCAATGTACAACCTCTTTTCCTGCGCCCTAATGTCCATCTCACTTTCTTTATTTACTATATCATCCATTTTTATTTAAGGTTCCTCTATACAAACCATTCCTACCAAACCTGGTCCACTATGAACCCCTGATACAGGACTTATATATCCTCCGAATTCTACGGAAATAGCATTTGGATGGAGACTTATACTTTCCATTACTTTTTTAGACTCTTCTAATGCATCACCGTGCAATAGATAAACCTTACACTTCTTTTTATCTAAAATGTTATTTGTAAGTTCTACAAGCTTATTAAGAGATTGCTTTCTACCCCTTACCTTTTCACAAGTACAATACTTACCGTCATCATCAAACGAAATTATAGGTTTAATGTTTAAAAGCTCAGCTATTGTGCCTGCAACTTTTCCTATTCTTCCACCTTTTTTTAAGTACTCTAGAGTGCCTACTACAAAGTATAGATGAATTCTTTTTTTAATAGACGGAATAGCCTCAACAATTTCTTCAAAATTCTTTCCTTCTTGTATTAGCTTTCCACATTCCGTTACTATTAATCCTTCGCCTAGGGCTATAGATTGTGAATCACATACATGAGTAATAATACTTGGATGATTTTCACTTGTAAGCTTCACAGCATTAAATATACCTGATAACCCAGTAGATAAGGTTATTGCTATAACATGAGTGTATCCTTCTTCTTCTAATTTCAAAAACAGTTCTTCCATATCCTTCATTGATGGCAAAGAGGATGTGGGTACTTCTGTTTTCATATTATCATAAACTTCTTGTGGCGATATATCTACATTATCCAAATATTCTCTATCAGAATAGATAATCCTAAATGGTAATACATTTATATTATATTTCTCTATTGTTTCTTTACTTAAATCGCTTGTAGTGTCTGTAATCAACGCTATTTTATTCAAATTAAATCCTCCTACATTACATAATATCATTATTATATCACTATAATATATGTGTATCAATAGTGATACATACACAATCATTTATATTAGTTTTATTAGTTTGTCCAAATAACTATAAATGTATGCAGATATGAGGGACAGTTAATAAATTCAAATAATACACAATCATAAACCCCTTTAGCTAATGTTAAACTAAAGGGGTTTGTATAAACTACTTTTCATATTGTTAATGCCTCGTTATTCAAATTATGTTAAAATATCACCGTCATAACTACAATATTAAAGCCGATATATATTTTATAAGTTCTATTTCACTATAAAACACCTCTGAATATTCCATTGGTTTTCTTCCTATTATAAACGCCGGTATATTATTATCTATAGCTGCTTTTACTTTGTCGTAAGTTCCACCTTGAACTCCGCTATCCTTCATGAGTATTGCCTTAGCCCTGTATTCTTTAATAAAGCCACAATTTAATTCATAGCCTACAGGACCCTTCATTGCCACTATATCTTCAACTCTTATTCCTAATTCTAAAATTTCTTCTAGAACCTTAACAGAAGGTAGAACTCTATGTATTATCCTATTATTTAAATTAAAGCTTAGAATTTTATCTATATTTCTACTGCCCGTGGTATTTAAAATATTTCCTTCTACTTTTTTCAGATGTAAACACAAGCTATCATAATCTTCCACCACAATAATATTTTTATTTCCCTTAAACTTTTCAGTAACTGGAGGTCTCTCATATCTAACATATTGTATTCCACAGCTTTTACACGCTTCCATTGCATTTTTAGTAATTTCTAGCGCATAAGGGTGTGATGCATCAATTAATATTTTTATATCATGCAATCGTATGACTTTCATCAACCCTGAAAGGTCTAATGGTTTTTCATTAAAAATTTTATATTTATAATCTTTCAAAAGCTCTGCACCATAAGCAGTAGCTGTTGAAATGAAAATATCCTCTGTAAACTCGTTCAATCCTGAAAGAATATTTTTCCCCTCTGAAGTACCTACAATTAAACCTATCATTTTTATTCACATCCTAAAATAGTTGGGGACGGTTAACAACTTTCTCTTGTTTATTAATTCACTAAAAGCTCAAAAGTTGTTAACTGTCCCTCAATTTTTTTAAACCTTATACCCTCTTGGTGTTATAAACTTACCATCTTTTACATAGCTTTGGCTGTTACCAATTATAACAATTGAAAGCATATCAACTATGTTTTCGTCAAAGGTATCTAATGTAGATATACTTACTTCTTGTCCATCTCTAAGCGCATTTTTAACTACAGCTATTGGTACAGTTCCTGCTCGATGTTTTCTTATTGCATCTATACTTTCTCTTAAATAATGAGGTCTACCCTTACTTTTAGGATTATATAATGAAATTATGAAATCGCCTTCTGCGGCTAATTTTATTCTTTTTTTAATTAATTCATATGGAGTCATTAAATCGCTTAAGCTGATATTACAATTGTCATGCATTAAAGGTGCTCCTAGTACTGAAGCTGCAGCTGACGATGCTGTAACTCCTGGAATAACCTCAACATCCTCATCTATTCGAAGCTGAAGAATTAATCCTGCCATTCCGTAAATTCCAGCATCACCAGTACTTATTACACTAACTATCTTGTCGTGGCAAAGCTCTAGTGCCTTTTTGCATCTCTCTTCTTCTCCCATCATGCCTGTAGAGAATACTTCCTTACCTTGTAATAATGGTTTTATCATATCTATATATTTGTTATAACCTACAACTATATCACTCTCTTTAATGGCTTCCATTGCTCTTATTGTCATATGAGAAAGTCCACCTGGTCCTATTCCTATTACATATAATTTTCCCAATTCTACATCCCCTTCGCTATTTATTTTTTTCCTTCTCTAAACATATGTGTAAATGTCTTGTCATACAAAAGGCTCTTTTCATATTCACAATCTATAAAATCACCTACAAGAATTTGAGCACATTTTGTTATTTTAGCTATTTTTACCTTCTCTGCTATATCATCCAAAGTTCCAATAATAGCTCTTTCATCTGGCCAAGTGGCCCTTTCAATCACAGCTATTGGAACATTTCTTCCGTAACCCGCTTTAAGCTTTGCAACTACCTTGTCTATCATACTTATAGATAAGAAAATAGCCATAGATGCTCCAACTGAGGCAAGTCTTTCTAAATCCTCTGTTTCTGGTACTGGGGTTCTGCCCTCTACTCTTGTTAAAATTAAGGTTTGAGTTACACTTGGAAGCGTGAATTCCTTTTTTATAACAGAAGCTGCTGCTGAAAAAGAGCTTACTCCTGGTACTATTGAATAATCTATATCTAGTTTATCTAATTCATCCATTTGTTCTTTTATAGCTCCGTATATAGCGGGGTCTCCGGTATGTAGTCTTACTACATTTTTGTTTTCAATATGTGCCTTTCTCATAACCTCAATAACTTCTTCGAGTGTCATTGAAGCCGAATTGTGAATTACTGCATCTTCCCTGCAGAAAGTCATATGCTCAGCACTCACAAGCGATCCCGCATATATAACTACATCTGCACTCGATAATATATTTCTTCCCTTAACTGTTATTAAATCAACATCTCCTGGCCCTGCACCTATAAAATAAACCATAAAATCCACCTATCCCTTATTAATTATTATTGATATAGTTGTTAACTGTCCCCGCTTAATTAGCGCTTAATTAGTTATTACCTGTCCCTACCTTATTCCTTCTTAGCAATTATTAAACTCATGTATTCTTTATTCTTTAATATATCCGAACGGTTCCTTAGAACTTCTTGTCCTTCCCTACCTGCTTTTTTAACATATACATAGCTATATCCCTTTGCTTCTAGATGATTTATTACTTCCTCTTCTACTTTATAAACCTTCATAATTACTAAGAATTTTTCATCCTTTATAGTATCGAGCCTAGATGCTGGAAGTATTAAAAGAGGCTCATTACCAATTACTAAATACTCATTTGCAATACTCGCACAAGCACAGAATGATGTTATTCCTGGAACTGTTTCAACTTCATATCCGCTTTCCTTTATATAATTTAATAGATATATGTATGTACTATATACAAACGGGTCTCCTATAGTTAAGAAAGCTACATCTTTCCCAGCTTTTAGCTTTTCTTCAACAGCTTTAAATGCTTCATATATTTTAGATTCCTGCTCTTCTCCCCCCATCGGAAAATGCTTAACTAGCACCTCGGAATCCTTGTTAATATACTCTTCTGCTATTTCATGCGCTATGCTTTTGCCTCCATTCATAGCACTAGGCACTACTATTACATCACATTTCCCAATAGTTTTTATTGCTTTTATTGTAAGTAATTCCTTATCTCCAGGTCCTACCCCTACACCATATAATTTTGCCATGTTTAATCCTCCATCTCTAAGTAAGCACAAACAAATCAATATTATTGTTTATTTTTATGTGCCTTACTTAATTTAAATTTTCTATAACAACCACACTAAGGTCGTCAAAAGTTTTCCCCTTAATTTCTTCCACTGTACCTTTTATTATTCTTTCATCCTCATATGATAATTCTTCCCCAACATATACTGTTGCTTTAATATTATTTTCATAGAGTTTTCTACATAAAGCTTGTGGCGAATTACTTTTATCCGTAAGCCACACAGATATCTCGTGTTTCCTCACTACTTTTATGAATTCTTCTCGTCTTCCATGCATACTACCTAAATAAGCGTTTTGCCACGGTTTTTGGAGCTTACACATTAAGTATTGAAAAGAACTTATACCAGGTACTATTTCTATTTTGCTTTTAAAATTACTCTTTATATAATTTGTGATACCATAAAAGCATGGATCACCTGATGCTATTATTGCAATATCCTTATCTATGTTTTCTGTTATAAAATCCATAATATCCTTTAATGTTTTAACTATTATCTTTTCGACATTAATCTTAGGTATACTCATTGCAGCTCTTTCAAATCCTACGATTACATCGACCTTTTCCATAGTCTCTACTGCCAAAGGAATAATATATTTAGGGCTACCTGGCCCAATACCCACTATATAAACCATATAATCCGCTACCTTTCACTATTTAGTTATTCATCTATTCATCTATTAGTTGTTAACTGTCCCTACTTATTCTTCCTGGTGTCACACAGAATTCCCTTATTCATAGAAAACATAATAACCTCTGCTGGAATTGTATCATAAGTATACTTGAATAATCTCTGCTTTATCTTATTCGCAATATTTCCATATATATCCTTATATTCTTCACCTAATAGCTTTATTGCTCCCTCGGTAGTTTTTTCCTTATATACCTTGGCAACAATATCTGTAGGAGCTCCCGTTAAAGCTAATTCTAAAGCTAGTACTTCAAGCCTCATATCACATACTCTGCTGTGGGTTTGAAAACATCCCGCTGCTATTTTGCACATCTTGCCTATGTGACCTACCATCACAATTTTTTCTATATTTTTCTCCATACAACTATTTAGTGCAAAACCTATGAAGTTTGAAACCATTACTACATTGTCAGTTTTAAGTCCTACCTTTGTAGCCACATCCTCACCCATGTTACCAAAAACCAAGGTAAGATCTTTATGCCCCGCAGCTACCTTTTGACATATTTCTATATGTATAGATTGTGTCAGAGCCTCCTCCGACATTGGTGTCACAATTCCTGTAGTTCCGAGTATTGATATACCACCTTCAATGCCAAGTCTAGGATTAAATGTTTTTTTAGCTACTTCTTCCCCTTTAGGTACAAATACAGTTATTATAATTCCGGCGCCCTTTGGAAGTACCTCTTTAACTTCTTTTTCTATCATTTTTCTAGGTATCGGGTTTATTGCCCATTCCCCTTTAGGTACGTACAATCCTTCCCCTCTAACTACCCCAACGCCTTTTCCACCTTTTAGAGTATATCCTGACTCTGCTTTATCAGCCCTTGCCCATATTTCCATACCATTGGTTGCATCAGGGTCATCTCCCCCATCCTTTATAATACAGCATTCAACAAAATTTTCTCCTTTTACTACCTTATATATTGGAAGTAATAATTCTATACCCTTTGGGGTGTCTATCCTTATTTCGTCTATTTCAGTATCATAAAACAAGATTTGCGTGGCAGCTTTTGCTGCCCCAGCAGCACAAGAACCAGTGGTATATCCACATCTAAGCTTTTTCCCATTACTATTAACATATAAATTCAGCATTATTATGTACCCCCTGTTAAGTTTCTTATTCATTTAAAGATACCTAACATTTATTTCAAAATGCCTAATAACTATGAAACTCCAGCGAATTACTAACTTCTATCTACTATCATGTACATAAGTGCATTTAAAATGGATGCAGCTACTGTGCTTCCACCTTTTCTTCCTCGCACTGTTATCATTGGAAGATCTAATTTTTCAATTTCTTTCTTAGATTCTGCTGCTCCAACAAAACCTATAGGTGCTGCCAATATAAATTTAGCATTACACTTTCCATCCTCAATTAATTCCTTTAATCTAAACAAAGCTGTAGGTGCATTACCAAATATGAAAAATTCTACTCCATCATCTACCGCTTTTTCAACTGCTGCCATAGACCGCGTTATGTGACGCGCTTTTGCTATCTCTGCCACTTTTTCATCGCTTACATAGCATAAAGCCTTACAATTCAAATCCTTAAGAGCTTTTTTGTTTATACCTGCCAGTGCCATTTTTGTATCAGTATAAATAGTCGCTCCTTTTTTAAGTAACTCTACAGCCTCATCAATAGCTCCATCCCTAATATACACTATGTTTTTATAATCGAAATCTGCTGTAGTATGTATTACTCTTTTAATTATTGAAAGCTCTCTGCCAGAAAATTTATGTTCTCCCATTTCTTCTCCAATAATTTCGAAGCTCTTTTTTTCTATATCCATAGGAATCTTTATATAATCCATATTTTAATCTCCTTTTTCTTTTAATTTAAATAAGTGTTCACCAAGTACCAAGTAGGGACGGTTAACAACTAATTAACCTATTTGAAAATCTCCTTAAACCATTGTAAGTTTCCCCAAAAATGCACATGTCCATAAGCCGCTATAGTATTTTTTTTAACATATCCACATTGCCAATTTTTCTCATTTCCATCATAACCCTCTTTAGAAAGCTTAAATACCTTTTCTTCAGATAAATTAACAAAAGATTTATGAAACTCGTGACAGTTTATACTCATATTTTGTGGTAAAATATTATTTTCTACCTCTACCTTTATTTCTGCATACCCAAAGTTCTGAAGTTTTTTTGTTAAGGTGTAATATCCTTTAAAAAAACCAACGGTATTATATGATATTCCTTCTTCATCTTGCAGTTTTTCTCCCTCAGTAAGATACATTAATCCTCCACATTCAGCGTAACAGTGTAGCCCATTATCAAGAGCTTTTTTTATACTGCCAAGCATTGATGTATTTTCAGATAGCTCCTTTATAAAAACCTCAGGGTACCCTCCACCTATGTAAAGAAAATCAATATTACTAGGTATCTTCTTATCTTTAATTGGACTAAAATATATAACTTGTCCCATTTCCTCTAACATCTCTAAGTTTTCTTTATAATAAAAACTAAATGCCTTGTCATAGGCTACAGCTATCCTTTTGCCCTTATTCTCCACATGAAAATCATCTACATATTTTTCACTTTCTTTAAATTGTTCTAATAATAAATCCATATCCAAATGCTCTTCTAATAACTTGGCACAGATTTCAATTTTCTCATCTAAATCCTCTATTTCACTGCTTTGAATTAGCCCTAAATGCCTACTTTTCAAGCTTAATCGTTCATCTTTTGGAAGATAGCCTAACACCTTCAAGTTACAGTTTTCTTTAATTGCTACCTTAAGTAGCTTATAATAATTTTCTGTTATATTGTTTAGTATTATGCCCTTTATATTCGCATCTTTAAAATTCACTATTCCATTAATTTCTGCACAAAGGGTTGCTACCTGAGCCTTTGGAGACAATACAAGTATGATAGGCAAGTCTAAAACCCTTGACACATGATACGTAGAATAGGATGTATCTATGCCTTTTCCATCATATAAACCCATTACGCCTTCAACTACTCCTAGGTCTCCGCATCCTCTAGAAAAGCTAGCCTTAACTCCCTCCTCTCCCATAAGATATAAATCCAAATTTCTTGAATCTTTACCGGTTATCTTTGTATGAAAAGCTGAGTCTATATAATCAGGTCCTACTTTATACCCTTGTATCTCAAATCCCATGTTTTTAAACGCTTTCATAATTCCGAGTGTTACTGTGGTCTTACCACCACCACTTGAATTTGAAGCTATAACTATACTCTTCATTTATATTCACATCCTTTTATGGACTATCCTCTAACGTGCAATTAGTTGTTAACCGTCCCCAATGTTTTCACTATCAATTCTAAGTTTTTCAAACACTGAATCAATTTTCCATTCCTATCATTATCCTTAATAGCAAGCCTTACATATTGTTTATCTAGCCCTCTAAAATTGTCTGCTTTTCTTATAACAAATCCTTGAGCTAGGCAGAGTTTATAAAGTGTCTCTGAGTCCAGTCTTTTTAATTTGCATAATACATAATTTCCATAGGTTAAATACACTTTATCTATAAATGAAATTTTTTCAAGTGATCTTATAAACCTAGGCCTTTCCGCTCTTATCCACTCTTTGCTTTTTTCAATATAAACGTTATCTTTTAACACATGACGTGCAGCAACTTCTGCAAAACAGTTTATGTTCCAGGGGTTTTGTTTTTCTTTGATTTTTTTTAATAAGTCCAGGTTACTACTTATTCCATACCCAAACCTTATACCAGGCATCGCAAAAAATTTGGTTAATGCTCTTATTATAAATAAACATTTGTATGTTTTAACTTTTTCACTGAAACTGTGCTCTGAATCTCCAGTAAATTCTATAAAAGCCTCATCTATTATTATGACTTTGTCATTATACTCACAATATTCAAGAATTTTTTGAAACTCAACCTTATTTATGATATTGCCATTGGGGTTATTTGGATTACCTAAAACCACACCTTCTACACTCTGTAGTTTATTAAGAATATCCTCATAATCATAGGAAAGCTGCGCATATTCATGCTTTAATAAGGTATTCTCAGTAATTTTCTCTTTTAAGTAAGAATACTCTATACTACAATTCCACTTTTTAGCATCAATTTCATACTCTACAAAGGATGGAACCACAATTAGTAAACTTTTATGACAAGCTATAACTAAGTCAATTACTTCTGCGGCCCCATTCCCTAAAACAAAATACTCTTTTGGGCAATCAATGTATC
>DAVZGU010000042.1:0-9737 GCA_052274215.1 Clostridium sp.
AGGATTTTAAGTCCTGTGCGTCTGCCAGTTCCGCCACTCCAGCTTACTTACTTGCTTACAAAATGCTACTTCTTGGCAACATGTTTTATTATATATGATGTATAAACCGTTGTCAATAACTTTTTTTTTGTTAAAATAGGAACTAAATACTTAGTTCCTACAGATTTACTAGTAACTTGAAGTTTTTTTACTATAACCTCTTCCTTTTCCTTCTTGATGTTTTTTAACATCTTGAAATCTTTCTTCACTATCTTTTAGGAATTTAGTCATTATATCTTCAAATCCACTTGAATTCGCTTTGCTTTTTTCCTTTTCCCAATCTATTTCCATAGGTTTAATAGATTTCTTAGGTGCTCCAGCTTGTTTTATTGATAAACTTATTTTCCCATTATCATCTACGGAGATTACTTTAACTTTTACTATATCATTTTCTTTTAGATGATCATTAACATTTTTAACGAATGTATCTGAAACCTCAGATATATGCACTAGTCCTGTCTTACCATCCACTTCTACAAACGCACCAAAATTGGTGATATTTACTACTTTACCTTCTACAATACTTCCAGCCATTAAGGTCATATTAAAAAGTTCCTCCTCAAAAATTATGTTTTTTATTTTATATATTAATTTAATAATAAGCGTAACAATAATTATAGCATTTAGTTTTTATTATCCATTACAGGAGTTTCACCTTCTTTAACAAGACCTAATATTTCTCTTGCTAATTTTTCTATATATTTGTCAGTCTTAGATAACTCTACTTCATCCTGTAATACTTTTTTTTGTTCTTTTTTCTTTTGTAATTCAACATTATACTTTTGCAGTTCTTTCTTTTGTCTGCTCATAATTGATTGTTGCTGAATTAAAAGGTAACCTACATACATCATAGCAAAAACTAATACGGCACTTTTAATACTAAATTTTTTTTTCATATCCCATACCCTTTTCCTTTCAATGGAATGAGTATTGTTTACGCTTCATAAATCTATTTTAATTTGTATTTCACATTTCTTCAAGCTATTTCTTTATAATTTATCTTTTTTTTTTATTTTGAGCTTATAAACTAACAAATTTGCTGGGTATAAAACAGCATTCCATACAACTCTAAATACTTTCCCATTGAATATTATTAATTTATATTGCACCCTTATAAAGACTCCACTTAATAGTTTCAAATATAAGTATACTCCTATTATTAAACATACATACACATAAAAGTTTATGTAGCCTTTATTAGTATACATCAAAAATATAAAAACCACTATAGAAGTTAATGTCCAAAATAACAAATCCTGTATTATAGTCAGAACCTTATTAGGATTTTCAAATCCTCTTATCAATCTATATATATCAAAAAATACCCCAGTTATTATTCCTGCTAGCAAACTGAAAATTATAAGATTAACTTGGCCTATCAAAGAAATTATCATAATTCTTCTACCTAAACAATCTTGATATTATGCTATCTTTTTTTTCTTTACTTTTGTCGCTAGTATAAACAAAAGAATCTACTTGCCCCGTTATTATAACATCTCCATTTTGAACATCTAACTTGTTCATCTTCAATTCTCGTCCTTTTACTATCATTGTCCCAACATCTGTATTCAATAATATCTGGTTTTCATTAAAATTTATAACCTCTATAACTCCGTTAACCGTTAGTTTTTTTCTGTTCTCAAGCATTAAACTGCTTCTCTTATCTTCTATTTTTATTTCTTTTTTCACTTCCATAATATCCCCCTTATTAGTTTTACTCTAAAAAATTGGGAATTAAGAAGCTAATCTTATTCTCAATTCTTAATTAATGACATACAATTATGTTCCTATAAAATATATATGCTTATTAACCTTAATTAAGAATTGTATTTAGCAACATTTATTCTTTGTCTTCTCTTCCTGAAATTATTTCATACATTTCTTTTGCACTCTCTTTTGTTACATGCTCTGTAATATTTATAATTTTAGCTTTTAAAACTTGATTTGCAAATTTAATTTCTATAATATCACTTTCGCCTACCACAGTGCCTGCTTTTGCCACTTTATCATTTATAGAAACTCTGCCACTCTCGCAAGCTTCTTTTGCAATGGTCCTTCTCTTTATAATTCTTGACACCTTTAAATATTTATCTAATCTCATTTATACTTCCCCTTTTTAATGTTCTTTACCCTTTCAAGGATTTAAGTAAAGTTTTTAAAATAAAAAACCTAGATATACATCCAGGTTTTTCACATCATTATAATAATATTATTTGTTAACTATATCTTTAAATTCTTTACCAGCTTTAAATACTGGAACTGTTGATGCTGCAATTTGAATTTCTTCCTTTGTTCTTGGGTTTCTACCCATTCTAGCTGCTCTTGCTCTTGTTTCAAAAGTTCCGAATCCAACCAATTGGACTTTTTCACCTTTTTCTAATGTTTCTTCAATACTTTCTATAATACCTTTTAGAGCTGCTTCTGCATCTTTTTTTGTTAAATTAGATTTTTCTGATATGCTTGTTATTAATTCTGATTTATTCACTTTTGTTGCCTCCTTGTTATTGAGTACACTACTTAGTAGTGATTACACTATTAAATAGCATATTCTTCACTGATTTTGAAATTCCTTCTTTTAGTCTAATTTTTATTTACAAATAAATTTATCGTCTTTTAGATTCGTTCCATAATTCGTCCATTTCTGCAAGTGTCATGTTCTTTAAATCTAAGTCCTTATTCCTTGCACTTTCTTCTATGTACGCAAAGCGATTAATAAATTTATCTATAGTATAATTTACTGCAAATTCAGGGTCTATGTCAAGTAGTCTAGCAACATTTACAGTAGAAAACACCAAATCTCCCACTTCTTCTACTATTTTTACCCTATTATTACCTTTATATACATCTCTTACTTCCTGTAATTCTTCTAGCACCTTTTCCATAGCAGCTTCAACGCAATCAAAGTCAAAACCTACTTTTGCTGCTTTTTGCTGAACCTTGTCTGCTCTCATTAACCCTGGCAGGTTTTTCGGAACATGCTTTAGCGTATCCGTATAACTCTTAAACCCTTTTTCTTCGCTCTTAATATTCTCCCAACTTTCTAAAACCTCTTGACAATTTTTACTTTCTGAAACTTTAAAAATATGAGGATGCCTGTTTATCATCTTATTTGTGATGCCGCAGATAACATCATTTATATTAAAATATCCATCTTCTTTTCCTATTTGTGCATGAAATATAACCTGTAGTAATACATCCCCTAGTTCCTCAATAATATTATCTTCATCATTGTTTTCTATAGCTTCTATAACCTCATAACATTCCTCAATAAGATATTTTTTCAAAGATTCATGGGTTTGCTGCCTATCCCATGCACATCCGTTTTCAGCTCTCAATGTGTCCATAACTTGAATTAAATCTTGAAAATCTTTTGTAGCATCTAATTCTTTTGGTAAATAAATTGATGTTAGATAGTCTATATCCTTTTGTCTATCTAATTCATATAAGTTAATTTTCCTTATACTTTCTAACCCTTTTATACCTGCGGCCCTAACAAAATAAATCTCCATATCCTCTTTGTAATACTCAAGCAAAGCAAGTTTTACGTCCGAAGCTATAGAAACGTTATAAACTTGAGTTATTAAAAGCCCTACTCTTTTATCCAAAACTTGATTTTTTATATCAAAGGCATCTATTATTTTTAGTCCTTCAATAGGATCTAGTTTCAAGCTTTGAATCACTGCATCTATAAAGCTAACCGCGGGAAGAATTTCTATATCTATTTTATTTTTTTCACAAAGTTTTATTAAAAGTTTAACCGAAGTTTCTGCCACAAGCGGGTGACCTGGAACTCCATATACGATATCTCCATATGTTTCGTGTTTTTTAATAAGATCTTCTGCAATAGACCTATACACATCATCAAAATTATTATATTCTTCATATCTATCATCATAGGTTTCAAATTTTATACATTTCGATTTTAAGTAATCCACAGTAGGGTGTTTTTCTGTTCTTAAATAAATCCTTTTACTACCTTTAAGAATTTCAAGTGTTCCTATAGTTAGTGATTCTACTGACCCAGGACCCAATCCCACTATTTTAATCATTAGCTTCCACTCCTTTATTTTTGCTTTAAAATTTTCTTTTTAATTTCATCATATTCAAATATTCTAAGCAAAAAAATAAATATTAAATAAACAATAATGCCTATTAATATTGATATTAAACAAGATAATCCTCTGCTCCTTGTATAATTATAGACATTAGCGTTACTAAATACAACTGCAACTATCATTATAATAGCAGCAATAGCTGGTTTTACAAAAGAGTCTACGCGGTTGATTTTTATATTTAAATTTTTCTTTAGATCGTGCATATTTAATAAACAACTTGTAACATATCCTAAAATGGTTCCTATAACAGCCCCATAGATATTTACAAATGGAAGCGAAACTAATACGTACGTTATAATAACCTTTACGATGCACCCTAGTGCCAAATTGTATACAGGCTTCATATAATTGCCTATGCCTTGAAGTATTGCAGTGCTGGTTTGCGTTAAAATTACAAAAGGTATGCATATTGATATATATTGTAGTATTTCATATCCTGCTGCATCTTTCATAAAAACTAAATTCATTATAGGATAAGCCATAAAAAACATCCCTAAAGAAGACGGTAGTGAAATAACATTAGACAATTTCACAGCCATATCTACTCTTTTAATAAGTTCCCCTCTTCTGCCTAAATAAAACGCTTCAGCAATTATAGGCACTAGAGATGTGCACAGAGCCATCGAAAGGGCCAAAGGTACATTCATCAGTGTAAATACCTTCCCAGTCAGCTGACCATACATTACTGCGGATTGTGTTTGCGAGAATCCAGCTTTTAGAAGTTGCTGTGGTACTAACATAGAATCTATCAATGCCATAACAGTCCCCACTGCAGCGCCCAAAGATATTGGTAATGCAGCCTTACCTAAATCAGCTAAAATATGCTTATGCTTTACTTTTTTCCTTACTGACTGACCTTTTTTCATCTTGATATAAGTTAAAAACAAGTATATACTTCCCATAATTGCACCAACTAGAGTTCCAAGAGCCGCTCCTGCAGCCGCATATTCTATCCCCTTTGGAAACAATAAATATGCAAATAAAACTCCAGCCACAACTCTTCCAAACTGTTCTACTATTTGCGAAACAGCAGTAGGTCTAACATTTTGTAGCCCTTGGAAGAATCCTTTAAAGGTACACATAATGGAAACAAAAATTGGAGCTGTAGCAATTACCAAAAAAGAGTAATATGATTTAGGATCCCATTTAAGCATTGATATAATAGGCCTTGCGAACATTAACATAAGCGTAGTAGATGCTCCGCCTAATATAATCATTAAAACAAGTGTTTGTCTTAAGACTTGGTGCGCTCCCTCCTGATCATTTTTAGCGGTCATCTCCGCAATAATCTTAGACATAGCAATTGGCACACCTGAAGCTACTGCTACAAACATCATATACAATGGATAAGACATCTGGTAGTATCCCATCCCCTCATCTTTTATAAGTGCTTGTATTGGAATTCTAAAAAACAATCCTAAAAATCTAGCAAATATTCCTGCCATCCCAAGTATAATAGTCCCTTTTATCAATGAATGTTTCTTCATAATAACCTCCTTATATTCCCGTGGTGTATGTAAGAATTACATTCTCTAATTATGAATATTTGATTTAAGGGCTTATTATTACTAATACTTCAAAAAAATAAAAGTATATATTACTGCAAATATGTTTCACTTCGCTAAGTAATATATACTTTTTATACTTTTAGATTTATTGTTCCATTTGTTTCCCTAGAAAAGAGGCTGCAGTTTCAGCTAGCTTTAATTCTAAATTTCCAAATTTAGTTTCTGGTTCTGTAGATATTATCATTACTGCTCCAATTGCATCCCCTTCTGTTATTATAGGCGCAATTACTTGAGCATGGTATTTATCTTCCATTTCATCATCGTACAGTGCTATAACTTTTTCTGAACCTTCACCTAATACAGCAGCTTTTCTATTTTCCATTATTTTTTCTAATTCATTACTAATCTTTTTATCTACATACTCTTTTTTAGGACAACCGCTTACAGATATTATGTTGTCTTTATCGCATATAATTATTATGTTTCCTATATTTTGTTGTAATGAATCAGCATATTCTCTAGAAAATTCACTTAATTCACCTATAGGTGAATACTTTTTTAAAATAACTCCACCTTCTCTATCAGTAAATATTTCTAGTGGGTCTCCTTCTCGTATTCTCAGTGTTCTTCTTATTTCTTTAGGTATAACAACCCTTCCCAAATCATCTATACGTCTTACTATTCCGGTTGCTTTCATTTAAATAATTCCCTCCTTATATAAAGTTTTATATAATATACTAGCTTTATTATTATCTTTCTAAACTTGAATTTTTATGCACATTTGTATATGTTTAAATTAAAAATAAAAAAAAATAAAGAATACCTCCATATTAAAGGTATTCTTTATGTCATTAATTCTATAGATTTTTCGGATATTGCTTTATATTAGCTTCTTTCTTCCATTTTGTCATAGCCGCTGTCCATGCACTATCTTTTCCCTGTGTTATAAGCGTTTTTTCCACTTCTGCCTTAACATCTGTAAATTTCTTTACAGGGTATTCTTTTTTGTCTATAGTCTTTATTATATGCCATCCATATTGAGTTTTAACAGGTGCTGAGATTTTACCTTTTGGCAAAGCAATAGCTGCTGCCATAAAAGTTTTATCCATTTGAGCATCATTGTATGGTATTTCTCCTAAATCTCCACCATTTTCCTTAGTTCCATCGGTACCTTTTTCTTTTGCAACTTTTGCAAAATCTTCGCCAGCATCTAAACGTTTCTTAATAGCTATAGCTTCCGGTTCTGTTGCTACTAAAATATGAGCTGCATGAATTGTATTTGGTTTTTCTGTAAACTGCGTTTTATTAGCATTGTAATATGCTTTTTCCTGTGCCTCAGTGACTTTAACATTTTTTGTAACGTCAGTGAATAATGCTTCTTGAATAATACTTGGCTTTATTCTTGCTTTTAGCGCTTCTTCTGTAAGGCTCGTTTGTGCTAAAGCCTCCTTATACTTCGCGTCTGATCCTAAACTTTTCTTAATTTCTGCTAATTGCTTATTTGTTTCTTCATTTAATTTAGCTTCGGTAGGCATTAATTTTAACTCTTCTGCCTTATGATTCACAATTTTTTCATTAATCATGCCTTCTACTACTTGTTGTTTTTGCTTTGTTAATTGTTCCATAGCCTCAGCATTAGTTTTATAATTTGCTCCATACTGCGTTTCAATTTGTTTAATAACACCTGCTAATTGTTCGTCAATCTGTCCTTTGGTTATTTTAGCATCGAAAGCCTTCGCAACTACACTTTTAGCAATGCCCTCAGGTGTTTTTTCAATCATATTACAACCACTTAATGATGTAGCTAATATAGTTATTAAAGCCGCACCAATTATTTTTTTTACGTTTTTCATTTTATTTCCCCCATTCTATATGTAATATCGCCGTGTAAAGATCTGTTACGATACCCATTAATTTTAACACAATTTTACTTTATTTCAACTATACTTTTTATATGATTTACAATCTCTATTAGATTTGCAAGCATCTCTTCTTTGCTTAAATTTTTAAGTTTGTATGCAAAGGCAGGCTTATTCCCTAATTTAAATACAATACTTCTATTATATTTACTAATCAAGGCTTTAACTAATTTTTGATTTATTCTTTCGCTACTATCAAATTGTAATATTATCTCCTCCTTTACCTCTTTGATTTCTATTATACCCACCTTGCTTGATATACATCTAAGATAAGCAATATTCATAAGACTTACAACACTTGATGGTATGTCTGAAAACCTATCTTCTATTTCCTCTTGTATATCTAACATATCCTCGTTACAATCAATAGCTGCAATTTTCTTATAAATTTCAATTTTCTGCGACTCATCTTCAATATAAGTACTAGGAATATACGCATCTATTTTAATTTCAACGGAAGTTTCAATAGGCTCCATTTCTATATCGCCTCTTATTTTTTTCACTGTCTCTTCGAGCATCCTACAGTATAAGTCGTAACCTACCGCAGCCATATGACCATGTTGAGCGCCGCCCATCATATTTCCAGCACCCCGTATTTCGAGATCTCTCATTGCGATTTTAAAACCTGACCCGAGCTCCGTAAAATCCTTAATTGCTTTAAGTCTTTTTTCAGCAACCTCAGTTAACACCTTATCTTTTTTATAAGTAAGATATGCATAAGCTATTCTGTTTGACCGACCAACCCTACCTCTTAATTGGTAAAGCTGAGAAAGTCCCATCTTATCCGCATCGTAAATTATAATTGTATTTGTATTTTGAATATCTATTCCCGTCTCAATAATAGTTGTACACATCAATATATCATACTTGTTCTCCATAAAATCTATCATAACAGATTCTAATTCTCTTTCTGTCATTTGCCCATGTGCAATGCACACTCTAGCTTCGGGAATTAGTTTTCCTATAGATGCTGCCATTTCTTTGATAGTTTCTACTCTATTGTACACAAAGAAAACTTGACCCTTTCTATTTAATTCTCGCAGCATCGCATCCCTTATTAATTGATCGTTAAATTCTACCACATAGGTTTGTATTGGGTACCGCTCCTCTGGTGGCGTTTCAATTATACTTATGTCGCGCACTCCAGTAAGCGACATATGCAATGTTCTTGGAATTGGAGTAGCTGTTAAAGTAATCACGTCTATATTTTTTCTTAGACTTTTTATTTTTTCCTTATGAGTAACACCAAATCGTTGTTCCTCGTCTATAATCAATACCCCTAGGTCTTTAAATTTTACATCTTGCTGAATTATTCTATGAGTTCCTATTAATATATCTACGTTTCCTTCTTTGGTCGCCTTAATGACAACTTTTTGCTCAGCAGGTGTTCTAAATCTACTTACCATTTCAACCTTTACTGGAAAGTCTGAAAATCTTTTTGTAAGATTTTTATAATGTTGCTCAGCGAGTATTGTAGTTGGCACTAAGAATGCTACTTGTTTTCCATCCATAACCGCTTTAAATGCTGCTCTAACGGCTACTTCTGTTTTTCCATACCCAACGTCACCACATATCAATCTGTCCATTGGTTTATCCGATTCCATATCTTTTTTGATTTCTTCGATTGCTATTATTTGATCTGGAGTTTCTTCAAATGGGAATTCTTCTTCAAACTGTTTTTGCCATACAGTATCCTTGCTATATCGGTGACCCTTAAGTGTAGCCCTTGCTGCATAAAGTTTTACCAACTCCTCTGCAATATCTGCAATAGAGTTTTTAACTTTATTCTTAGCCTTAACCCATTCTAACCCACCTAATTTGCTAATCTTTGGAGCTTTGCCTTCACTTCCAATATATTTTTGTACCAAATCTAATTGTTCTACCGGAACATAGAGGTTATCACAACCATTATAACTCAGTTGCAAGTAATCTCTTTTATGCCCATGAACCTCCAATTGCTTAATTCCTTTGTATACACCTATTCCATGATTTACGTGAACAACATAGTCTCCCAATTTAAGTTCTGTAAAGCTTTTAAGTTTACTTGCTCCCTTTTTACTAGAACGACTAGTAGCTTTTCTTTTTGCTCCACCGAAAACCTCTTTATCGGAAATAACACATAATTTCAGCTGCGGATACTCAAATCCCTTTAATTG
>DAVZGU010000043.1:0-9498 GCA_052274215.1 Clostridium sp.
GAATCATTGCAGCAGATAAATTCACAAGAAATGGTGCTTTTCAATCTTGCGATCCTATGATGTTTCTTGGACGTGAAATCACGGGTAAGACTTTAGGAATTGTAGGAGCGGGCAGAATTGGTTTTAATTTTGCAAAGAAAGCCAAGGCTTTTGATATGAAGATACTTTATACTGATTTGTTGCGAAATTATAAAATGGAAAAAGAATTGGGTGCTATTTATGTGGATAAAGAAACATTATTAAAGGAAGCGGATTTTGTTTCATTACATGTACCACTTTCACCTTCTACCAGACACTATATTAGTGAAAAGGAATTTTCTATGATGAAAAACACTTCAGTTATTGTTAATACATGTAGTGGTCCAGTAATTGATGAAAAAGCATTAGTTAAAGCCCTTAAGCAAGGTGAAATATGGGGAGCTGGGCTTGATGTATTTGAACATGAGCCAGACATTGAACCAGAGCTTCTCGATATGTACAATGTTGTAATTGTTCCACATATTGCTTCAGCTACGATGGAAACAAGAACAAATATGGGATTAACTGCAGCTAATAATATTATTAAAGTATTGAATGGTGAAAAGCCAGATACTTGTGTTAATGTGGAAGTATTAAAATAATGTTCCCAATAAATCACTCCCATTCAGATTAGCGAAGGGACGTGATTTATTTTAATTGTAATAATATTCTGAGTACTTTATTGACTTTTATTTTATAGAATGGTAATATAATGAAATGGATAAGAAAAATAGAAAACATTTACAGGATGGGATTAAACTTGAAAATCTTGACGTTACCATGGGAGGTAAATTATATGATAAGAATTGATGCTAAAGGAAAAACTTGTCCCATACCAGTTATAGAAGCCAGAAACGCTCTTAAAGCAGTTGAAGAAGATGAAACCATATTAGTTATTGTAGATAATGAAATGGCTAAGAAAAATTTAGAAAAAATGGCTAAGGGAATGGGATATGAATGGGATTCTAAAACTATTAATGAATATAATTATGAGGTTAAAATTATAAAAGGGTTAGGTTCAGATGAATCTGTTAAAGAGTTAGAAAATGAGAAAAAGGAAAATACATTAGTCGTTATATCTTCTGATAAAATGGGCGACGGGAATGATGAATTAGGACAAGTCCTAATTAAAGGCTTTATTTATGCTTTGGCAGAGGCAGAACAAATCCCATCTGCTATTGTTTTCTATAATGGAGGAGTAAAACTTCCAACTAAACAATCTTCAGTGTTAGATAGCTTGCAAAAATTAGAAAGGTTAGGAGTGGAAATTTTATCTTGCGGAACATGTCTGAACTATTATAATTTAGAAGATGAGCTGTCTGTTGGACAAATCACAAATATGTATAACATTGTTGAAAAAATGAATGCTGCTAATAAAATTATTAAGCCTTAGATTATAAGGCTTTTTTTTATTTTCCCTGTTTAGTAATTTTTTTATATATTCATTAATATGATATCGGTAGTAGTAAAAAACAAATGTAAAATAATATGAAAATAGAATATGAGCTATGTCCAAGCTATTAGAAAATTAGGTGCAGAGACTATAGTAATAGATTTAAACTATGATTGAGGCACATTCAAATAAATAATAAAATATAGAGGAATAGAAGGAGGATTTTCTATGAATTTAGATTTTCAAAAAGTATTAAGGAAAGCAGAAGAGTATAAAGGGGACATAACAAGGTTTCTTCGCGACATGATTGCTATTCCTAGTGAAAGCTGTGATGAAGGTAGAGTCGTTGAGCGGATAAAAGAGGAAATGCAGAAAGTAGGCTTTGATAAGATAGACATAGATAATATGGGAAACATAATAGGAACTATAGGGCATGGTAAACATGTTATTGCCATGGATGCACATGTAGATACAGTAGGTATAGGAGACAAGGAGTTATGGCAGTATGACCCATACAAAGGCTATGAAGATATGGAAGTAATCATAGGACGTGGAGGCAGTGACCAAAAGGGTGGTATGGCTTCTATGGTTTATGCTGGGAAAATTATTAAAGACTTAAACTTACAGGGTGACTATACTCTGCTTATTACAGGTACGCTACAAAAACAGGAATGTGAAGGGCTTTGTTGGCAGTACATGATAAATGAAGACAAGATTCAGCCAGAATTTGTTGTTATTACAGAGCCTACCTCCTGCAATATATATAGGGGGCACAGAGGTAGAATGGAGATAAAAGTAATTACTCATGGTAGCACAACAGAGCAAGAAGAAAATGATATTTATAAAATGGCACCTATTTTTAATGATTTGAAAGATCTTAATGAAAGATTACATTATGATGATTTTTTGGGTAAAGGAACCTTAACTGTTTCTGAGGTGTTTTTTACTTCTTCATCAAGAAGTGCGATGGCGGACAGTCAAACCATATCAATAGATAGAAGATTAACCAATGGAGAAACGTATGATGAGGCCCTAGAGCAAATAAGAAATCTTCCATCAGTGAAAGATATGAAAGCTGAGGTTTCCATGTATGACTATGAAAAACCTTCTTATAAGGGAGTTGTTTACCCAACAGCTGCTTATTTTGAAGCTTGGGTAATAGACGAGGGCCATCCAGTTTGCGAAACATTAGCAGTCGGCTATAGAGGTTTATTTAATAAGGAGCCTGTGGTTGACAAAGGGACACTTTCTACAAATGGGGTTTCTATTATGGGCAGATATGGTATACCTTGTATTGGATTTGGACCAGGTCATGAAGAAGAGTCGCATTCTCCAAATGAAAGAACTTGGAAAAGCGAATTAGTAAATGCTGCAGCTATGTATGCAGTTATTCCTAGTTTATATGTAAGCAGAGAAGTAAAAGATAGTGCTAAATTAAGTGTAGGTAATTATTCTTATAAAGGGTAGAATAAAAAATATAAACAATTTATTCTTAAATAAGATTGTTTATATTAATCTATAACGGTAGTGTAAGCATACCCTTGAGTTACATAGTTGTTATCACTATTTTAACCCCAACAAGTGCTAGAACTGAAGCGACAACACACAGAGTAATTAAAATAGAAGTATTTTTCGACATTTCAGACACATTTTTGTTTTCAGGTTTCATAATTATTTGTCTCCATTTCAGAAATTATTGGCTATACTATAAATTTCAATCTAATACTGGTATGATGTAAATTCTTATTAGCTACATTTTGCATGCCTTGTTTTATACTATCGTTGTAGCAACATCTTCCTCTATAAATTAATACTACTAAATAAGTGTTGCATTTAAGTGTCAATATTGTTAACAATTTATAACCAGTAGGGCATTTAAACTTCCACCTAATTGATATAATGCTTTACAACATAATATTATATCACAAAATGGGTAAACTATATAATGCACTGGATATGCGTAGTGCATTTTTTACATTAGAAGGGAGAATATTTATGAATAAAAATGATTTAGAAGAAATAAAAAAAATGAATAAACAATTGGAATCCAATAAAGGTGTTAGTGGTGCTTCAAATGGTGATGTGACTAGTATGTATAACATGCCTAATATGAGTAGCGGCCCTAGTGATGCTACTCCAGAAGAAAAAAGACAATTAAATGCGCGTTCAGAAGCATCTAAAGGCACTACTAAAAAATGATTTTAAGGCAGGGTAATCCTGCCTTAAAATCATTTTTTAGTAGTGATTATATTATATGCCTATCAACACCATAACCATACCTAAAACAATCAACAACACTCGAATTTTTATTTGCAACAATAATATCCCATAAGTCTTCTTTATTTGTGCCTATAGCTCTTCCTGCAAGTCCTGCACTATAACAAGAAGCAGTATTAATAAAATTCCATCCCAAATCAATAGGTTTATTATTATTATCTGTATGAGTGTGGCCATAGACATAACATAGCATTTTTCTTGGACCTTGGCTTGTGAAATTTCCATTTACTGTAACACCATAATCACCTGTAGTAGTTCCTGTAAATGTTAAGCCGTTCATAAATGCTTTCAACAATCCTTCAACTAGATTACCGTTATATGGATCATATCCATTAAACATTAAATCTGTATCTCTTGTAGCCATGTGGGATAGTATTACAACTGACCAATCATTTTTTTCTAATGTATTAAGTGCTTCACTTTGTAACCACTGTACTTGTCTTGCTCCATATCCCCAAAAGTTTTGTCCGTGCCATTTCATAGTGCCATCATCATTTATAATTATTGGATAGTCTGTTGAATCAAGGCATATTACTCTAATTTTCTTATCATAAAAATCCTTATAATAATAAAGACTCATACTATCGCATGTATCATGTATTTCCCCGTTCATAAAAGGCCTAACCATTCTGTTGAACCATTCCTTTTTAGTTATTATACTAGACAAAATAGGATTAACAGGTGCAACAACATTATAACTATTATCATCATGGTTTCCATGAAGTATAAGTACTGGTATTTTAGACTCTTTTAAAGTCTTAGTAAGTTCGCTTAATTTCCCCTTAGGATTTTCTTTATCTGGATAAACACCAGAATGTAAATCACCACCTATAGCAATAAAATCCAATATCCCATATTTTTGAATATCTACGATGGCTTTTAAATGTCTTTGAATTTGGTCATAATAGTTTAAATAATCATCAGCATGAAGGTCTGTTGCAAAAGCAAATTGTATTGTGTCATTTGTACTATTATCAACTACTTTCTTTTGTGTTTCTTGAATATCATTAATTGCATATTGTTGTAATCCTCCCGTAAGTGGAGCGCTCTGTTGCAAATTATCAATATATTGTTGATTATATATATCTAGTAAAAGCCCTGTAGTTGCCTTGCCTGCAACATTAAGAAGTAATAAAGTGTGTATAATACAATTATATTGATCTCTTTTTACTATCTTAACTTTTCTAGTTATATGATCTATAACAAGTGCCTCTAAATCTCTTAACAAAAGACAATCTGATATATTAGATGGTGAAGTTGTAAATCTTGCTTTATCATTTAACTCGGTTCTAGTTGTTTCAAAACTTATATCTTTATCTGTGTAGTGTGCATATTGTGTACCTCTGATGTGAATATATTGAGTGAATTTGATGTATATATTTCCGTAGTTTACTCTTTCTTGTTCAAATAGAGTTATTTTACCTGTATTAGGGGTAGCATAAATATGGGTATACGAGTCACCATTAATTGAAGCTGTTGACATAATATCAGTCCTCCCTTTACTTATAAAATAAAAGCACTTCTATTATTGATATGCTTGATGATTAATCATTAAGCATTATTTATTCATATGGCTACACTTTTCTAATTTCTCAACAAATAATGTTGCAATCCTAGATAGATTTTTTTCATGAACTAAATAAGAAAAAAATCTATTGTATTTTGTTTTGGTAGGTATAATTTTAAGCTCGTTGTTAATAGCAGCATCAGTTACTACTAAAGAAGAAATAAAAGTTACACCTAAATTGTTTTTAACAGCTTCTTTAATGGAGTAATTACTTCCGAGAATAATGAAATTTTTTGGAGATATGCCTTCTGTATTTAAAAATATATTCAGATATTCACCAGTGCCAGAACCTTCTTCTCTATGCATCCAAGTTTGATTTGACAAGCAGGTTTTAAGTCCAATATTTTGGTCATAGGTAAAGGAGTTTGGAGTTACAACAACCATTGTATCTTTATAAAAATTTTTAAAAGTATAGTTATGCACAGGGACACTGCCTTCAGTTAAAGCAATATCAATATCATAGTTTTTAAATTTTTCATAAATATTATGAGTATTTTCAATAGCAACTTCTAGTTTTATGTTTGGGAATTCTTTAATAAACTCTCCTAGTATTGAGGGCAGTAAAAATTCACCTATAGTCATGCTTGCGCCAATCTTTAAAGTGCCCGAGGTGGAATTATGATAATTGTTAAGTTCTTCTTTTGTGTCATCTAGTAGGGAGATTATTTGTTTAGCTTTTTTGTACAACATTTCTCCAGTTTGTGTAATTAATATACTTCTCTGTTTATTTGATCTTTCTATTAGTCTTGTATTAAAGTGTTTTTCTAAAATTACAATATGTAAGCTTACGCTAGGCTGAGATATGTTGATGCTCTTTGCAGCCTTTGTGAAACTTTTTTTATCTACAACAGCAATAAAAGTTTTTAATTCCTCAATCAAAATTATCACCCTACCTATCAGAAATATTAATAAGTATTATATAAAACATATATTATACTTATTGGTTAAAAAACAGTATACTATAGCCATAATAATGTTGCAATAGGAAAGGATTGATATAGATGAAAACTTTAAACAAAATTCTTCTTGGGGAAGTTGAGGGTTTTAGAACGCTTGGACATAAATTTTTAAATGGGGAAATGAGTAAAATGGACTTTAAAGGAGCCTCGGGTGGTATGGGCGTGTATGCCGAGCGTAGTGGCAAGAAATTTATGATAAGATTTAGAATACCGTCAGGAATAGCTTCTATAAAAGATCTTAAATTAATATATGATTTTGCACAAAGATATAAATTAGATAGTATACATCTAACCACTCGTCAGGCAATACAACTACATGGAATGACTATTGATGAAGTTTGTGATTCCATGGAAGAAGGTATAAAGAAAGGATTGTATTCAAGGGGATCCGGCGGTAATTTTCCTAGAAATGTGTCAGTCTCACCGCTATCTGGGGTAGAGGAAAAAGATGTGTTTGATGTATCACCTTATGCAACTGCTGTAGGAGACCATTTTTTAAGTAAGGTATATACGTATAAACTCCCAAGAAAATTTAAAGTTGCATTTTCAAGTAATGAAAAGGATGAGGCACATGTAACGGCTACTGATTTAGGATTTTTAGCGGTTAAAGAAAATGGAATAGAGTATTTTAAAGTGTATTTAGGTGGTGGAATGGGGAATAATTCAAAACTATCTGTGAAAAGAGAACAGTTAATTAAGCCAGAAGATATTTTATATCATGTTGAAGCAATAACAGATCTTTTTATTAATGAAGGCGACTACATTAACAAAGGAAGAGCTCGCATAAGATATATTATGGAAAGAATGGGCGAGGAGAAATTTGTAAACTGCTATAATAGTTATTTGGAAAAAGTTAAGACTAGAGAAAATTTGAAAATCAAGGTAGAAACCAAAATTTACGACAAAGTTGGAATTGAAACATCGATGCGAAGTCCAAGACTATTTACTCAAAAACAAAAGGGATTATACAGTGTGTATGTGCATCCAATAGGCGGACAATTAAAAAGTGAGCATTTGAAACTAATAATAGATAAAATAGAAGTTATGAATGAAGTAGAAATAAGACTAGCTATGTCAGAGGGATTATACATTAGAAATTTGAATGGGAAAGAAGCTGAAATATTCCTTGAGCTAACAGATAAAATGGGTGGAAACACTTCGCTGGAATGTTCGATTGCTTGTATAGGAGTTCCTACTTGTCAGATGGGAATTTTAGAAAGTCAGCGTACTTTAAGGGAAATACTAAGCTATTTTAAAGAAAATAATTTAACAAAAGACATACTACCTCGTGTTCATATATCGGGATGCCCTAATTCTTGTTCTGTACACGAAATAGGAACAATTGGCTTTTGCGGTAAAAAGAAAAAGGTTCAAGATGAACTTATAAATGTATTCGAATTACATTTTGGGGGAGAGATTGGGATAGGTAAAACAAAGCTGGGTAAATATTATGGGGATATTAAGCGAGAGGAAGTACCAAAATTTTTATTTGAACTTGCAAGTGCTGCAACTAATGATAATAAAGACTTCACTAGTTGGGCTGATCAAAATGTAGATGAACTTAATGAAATTATAAACAAATATAGAGTATAGGAGTTACTCCTATACTCGTTTTTATTTTTTTGAAAATACAAATTTTTAGGTAATATAGATGATTACTATCTTTTTCTGCTAGGTAAGTGATTGATTGGTCGAGATATGAGGTTTGGAAGTAAGTATTATTTCTGAAGTCGTTAATGCATCTTCTTCGAAGATGAGCAGCTCCGCAGGTGATGATTTAATTAGGAAAAGTAAGTAAATGAGAGGTTTTCATATAAATGAAAATATGATTGACGTTTACTAACCCATATTCTTGTATGAATTGTTTTTGACCGTTAGATAAAAAAATGTTATACCTATAAAGGCTGGTTATTATAATTATGAGGTACATAACTGATTGCTAGTAGGAGATGTTTAACATTTAATTTAGGAGTGATAAATTTTGGTTATTGATAAGCTGTTTTATAAAACTTTATTAAAAAACATGTTTTCTGATCCATTTAAAATTAAATTTTGGGATGGGAGTGTAGAAAGTTACGGTGAGGGTGAGTCTAAATTTAAAATTATTTTTAATGAGCCAATACCAAAAGTGGACATAATAAATAATCCTTCAATAGCTCTCGGAGAAGGATATATGACTAAAAAAATAGACATAGAAGGTAATGTACAGGCTGTTATTGAATCCTTATATAATAATAAGGAAAGCTTTTTGAAGAATAGTGCAAAATACATAAAATTAATAAAAAAAATAAAAAGCAACATAAAGACAAATAAAGATAACATACAATTTCATTATGATATTGGTAATGACTTCTATAAATTATGGTTGGATGATACTATGACTTATTCTTGCGGATATTTTGAGAATGAAACAGATTCTTTAAACCAAGCTCAAGAAAATAAAGAGAAGCATATTTTAAAAAAATTAAACTTAAAAGAGGGACAAAGCTTGCTTGATATAGGTTGTGGATGGGGAGAACTTATAATTTTAGCAGCGAAACAATATAAAGTAAAGGCTACTGGAATTACATTAAGTGAAGAACAACTTCAAAAGGCTAATGATAGAATAAAAGCAGAAGGGCTAGAAGATTTAGTTGAAGTTAGGCTTTCAGATTATAGAGAATTGAAGAACGTAAGTTTTGATAGAATCGTTAGTGTAGGAATGCTCGAGCATGTAGGAAAGAAAAATTTGTCTGAATATTTTGATGTGGTAAATAATCTATTAAAGGACAAAGGACTTTCTCTACTTCATTGTATAACAGGAGTAAATGAAGGTGGCACAAATACATGGATAGACAAATACATTTTCCCGGGTGGACATATACCAGGAATTAAAAATATAATTACTGATATAGCAGAGCAAGAGTTTGAATTAATAGGTATAGAAAGCCTTAGGAGACATTATGGGAAGACGTTAGAATGTTGGGCACAAAACTTTGAGAATGCGCTTCCTGAAATAGAAAAGAGTAAAGATGAAACATTTATAAGAATGTGGAGATTATACTTGAATTCATGTGCTGCATCGTTTAATCGCGGTAATATCAATCTTCATCAGATATTGTTTGCTAAAGGTGTAAATAATGATTTGCCTTGGACAAGAGACTACATGTGTAAATAGTTAAAATTTTATAGCGAGTAGGTGCAAAAATGAAATATTTAAGACAATTAATGATTATTTTGATTCCATATATTATCGGCACTATATTACAACTTATATTTAATTTGCCAATTCCGGGAGCGGTTAT
>DAVZGU010000044.1:0-9490 GCA_052274215.1 Clostridium sp.
ATGCAATATAGGTTATCCTATTTTAAACCCTAAACCTTCTTGGAGTGAGCAATGTCCTGAGGAGATGTTTGAGGCAGTTATTAATTCCATTAAATGCGTAGTAAATGAAAACACTAACAAAGGAAATAAACTTCTTGGTGTTAGTTTCAGCGCTGCTATGCACGGTATAATTGCTGTAAATGAAAATGGAGAGAAATTAACCGATTGTATTATTTGGGCAGATACCAGAAGCACAGAATATTCGCAGAGTATAAAAAATAGCAAAATAGGTCATGAAATTTATATGAAAACGGGCACCCCCATTCATCCAATGTCACCACTTTGTAAACTGGCATGGATGAAAGACAATATGAAGGAAGTATTTAAAAATACAAGTAAGTTTATTTCAATTAAAGAATATGTTTTCTTTAAACTATTTCATAAATATGTTGTGGATTATTCAATTGCATCTGCTACAGGTTTGTTTGATATTTATGAACTTCAATGGAATAAAAATTCATTAGAAGTTGCAGGTATAAGTGAGGAAAAGTTATCCTCGCCAGTATCACCAACGCAAGTATTTAAAGGTATGGATAAAAAATATGCAGATTTAATGGGAATTGACAGAGAAACAGCATTTGTTATTGGGGGAAGCGACGGCTGCCTTGCTAACCTTGGCGCCAATGCTGTAAAACCTGGAGATGCCGCAGTTACAATCGGAACCAGTGGAGCTATAAGAATAATAGCAGATAAACCAAAAAATGATGAGAGTGAAAGGATTTTTAGTTATATCCTTACTGAAGATCATTTTGTTCTTGGAGGACCTGTTAATAATGGAGGGATTATTTTTAGATGGTTCAGGGATAATTTTTCGCATTTAGAACTTACTCAAGCTAAGGATTTAGGTGTTGATACTTATGAATTATTAACAAAGGAAGCATCTAAGGTACCGGCAGGAGCAAATGGTTTGATATTTTTGCCTTATCTTCTTGGAGAGAGAGCGCCGCATTGGGATGCAAACTCAAAGGGTGTTTTCTTTGGGATAAACATTACACATAAAAGGGAACACTTCCTAAGAGCACTTCTGGAAGGCGTGATATTTGGTGTTTATAGTGTTGGAAAAGCTTTAGAGGAGACAACTGGTAATATTGATACAATTTATGCTACTGGAGGCTTTGTTAGATCTGAGCTTTGGGTTCAAATGTTAGCAGATGTATTTAATAAAAAAGTAGTAATAGCAGAAAGCTATGAAAGTTCATGTTTGGGAGCGGTAGTACTTGGTATGAAGGCAATAGGACTTATAAATAATATCGAAGAGGTAGAAAAGTTAGTCCCTATTTCTCAAACATTTAAACCAAATATAAAAAATCATGAAGTTTACATGAAAACTTTCGAAATCTATGAAAGATTGTACGTAAAATTAAAAGACGAGTTTGTAAGTATTGGGTTATTACAAAAATAAAGGGGGATTTTATTATGCCATTGTTAATTGTTGCTTTAGGAGTTGTGTTATTATTAGTTCTAATGATAGCTTTTAAATTAAATGGTTTCTTGTCATTAATTATTGTGGCACTATCAGTTGGTATTTTGGAAGGCATGCCATTGCCTGATGTTGTAACTTCTATTACAAAGGGTGTTGGTGGTACATTAGGTACACTTGCATTAGTACTTGGATTTGGTGCTATGCTTGGTAAGCTAATGGCAGACAGTGGTGGAGCTCAAAGAATAGCGCTTACATTAATTGATAAGTTTGGGAAAAAGAGAATACAATTGGCAGTTGTAATAACAGGATTTATAGTTGGTATGGCTTTATTTTATGAAATAGGGTTTGTACTTTTAATACCACTAGTATTTACAATTGCAATATCTGCTGATATCCCACTTTTATATATAGGAGTTCCAATGGCAGCAGCTCTTTCAGCCACTCATGGATTTTTACCACCACATCCAGGTCCTACAGCTATAGCAGCTATTTATAAAGCGGATTTAGGTAAGACATTGCTTTATGGTATTGTGGTTTCTATACCTGCGGTAATTCTTGCTGGTCCTGTACTTACGAAGTTCTTAAGGCATATGGAACATGATATACCAAAAGGATTATTTAACCCTAAGATATTTACGGAAGAAGAAATGCCTAGTTTTGGAGTAAGTGTATTTACGGCTTTAGTGCCAGTAATACTTATGGCAACAAGAGCTGTTGCTACTATCTGTTTACCAAAAACATCACCTATATTAAGTTATACTACATTCTTAGGTGATCCAGTAATAGCATTACTTTTAGCTGTACTTTTAGCTATATTCACTTTTGGACTAAACAGGGGCAAAAAAATGCCTGAAGTGATGAAAACTGTAACTGAATCTATAGCGGGAATAGCTATGATACTATTAATAATAGGTGGAGGCGGAGCCTTCAAACAGGTTTTAGTAGATAGTGGAGTTGCAGACTATGTTGCCCTAATTATGAAAGGATCAAGCATGTCACCACTATTACTTGCATGGTTAATTGCAGCAATCCTGAGAATAGCATTAGGATCTGCGACAGTGGCTGGGCTTACAGCAGCAGGTATAGTTGGACCATTAATTGTAGCAACAGGTGCTAGTCCAGAACTTATGGTATTAGCTACAGGTGCAGGAAGCTTAATATTTTCACATGTTAATGATCCTGGGTTTTGGATGTTTAAAGAATATTTTAATCTATCAATACCAGAAACATTAAAATCCTGGACAGTATTAGAAACTATAATCTCTGTAGTTGGCTTAGTTATGGTTCTATTACTAAATATGATTGTATATTAAAGTTTTATATAGGAGAAGCCGTTCTTCTCCTTAATAAGTTTTTAAAGGGAGGAATTTAGATTATGGATAAACAGCAATTTGGAGTTATAGGCGTTGGTGTAATGGGTAAAAATTTGGCAATGAACGTTGAAAGCAGAGGGCTATCTGTTTCAGTTTATGATCGAAGTAAAATTGCCACTGATGAGTTATTGATAGAGGCGAAAGAAAAAAAAATTGTGGGCACATACTCTATAGAAGAGTTCGTGAACTCTATTGAAATTCCGAGAAAAATATTGATTATGATTAAAGCAGGAAGTCCAGTGGATGAGGCAATAGAAGAATTAATACCATATATATCAAAGGGTGACATAGTAATTGATGGCGGAAATTCATTTTTTATGGACACAATACGTAGAAGTAAAAAACTTGAAGAGTTGGGTTTTAAATTTATAGGGGCAGGAGTTTCAGGCGGAGAAGAAGGAGCTTTAAAAGGCCCAGCAATTATGCCAGGAGGTCAGATTGATGCTTATAAAATAGTAGAACCAATTTTAACAGCTATATCTGCAAAAGTAGATGGAGAATCGTGTTGTACTTACATTGGAGCAAATGGGGCAGGACATTATGTAAAGATGGTTCATAATGGCATAGAGTATGCAGATATGCAGCTTATTTGTGAAGCTTATGCGCTTTTAAAAGGAGTTCTTGGACTTTCTAATGATAAAATTCATGATGTGTTTGCGCAGTGGAATAAAGGTGAGCTCAATAGTTATTTAATGGAGATAACTAGTGAAATATTTGCACAAAAGGATAATGAGTCCGGAAAGCACATGGTTGATATTATTCTAGATAAAGCAGGTCAAAAGGGAACCGGGAAATGGACTAGTCAAAGTGCTCTAGATCTAGCACTGCCAATACCTACAATAACAGAGGCTGTTTTTGCACGTTGCGTTTCTGCAATAAAAGATGAACGAGTGTTGGCAAGTAATATATTAAAAGGACCAGATGAATTATTTGAAGGAGATATAAATGAGTTTATAGAATCCGTAAGAAGGGCTCTTTATACAAGTAAAATATGTTCCTATGCACAGGGATTCGCGCTTATGAAAGCTGCAGCAGTAGAATATGATTGGGACCTTAAATATGGTGAAATTGCTAAAATATTTAGAGGTGGGTGTATTATTCGCGCTCAATTCCTTAACAAGATAAATGAAGCCTATGAAAATAATGCTAATATTAAAAATCTAATGTTAGATTCTTATTTCAATAATATTATTAGTAGTTATCAAAAGGATTGGCGATTCGTAGTATCCACAGCTGTAAATTTAGGTGTGCCAGTTCCAGGATTTTCTAGTGCACTAATGTATTATGACAGTTATAGAAGTGCAAAGCTCCCAGCAAATTTACTTCAGGCACAAAGAGATTATTTTGGTGCCCATACCTTTGAAAGAGTTGATAAAGAAGGGACATTCCATCATGAATGGGTAAGTGAAACTAAATAATAAATATTAAAACCTGTAGTTTATATTTTAGACTGCAGGTTTTTGTTGTTAAAAAGATATAATGAATATGTTCAAAAATATTTCGCATGCCAGTATATTACATTTTACAAGAAATTTCAACTAAATTCTCAAAAAACTACTTTTAAATTGGTAAATATAACACTTTTGGATAGGAATTTAAAGTAATTATATTGACAAAGCTATCCAAATATGTAAAAATGAATATGTAAGTTTACAAAATAAGCATATGGAGGATAAAAATGTCGAAAAAAGTTTTGGAAATTTTTTAGCAAAATTAGTTATTTTAACTTTTGAGATCATTTTATTTCCAACAATAATAACATTTGCTGCAAAGTCTGAAATACCGGGAATTTCAACCTTATCCGCAAATCAAGGGGGCACAGATGTTGATGGCAAGTATGATATTTTCATAAATTTGTGGTATGGCAATCTTATTATACGAGGGGGATTATTAATGAAAGGAACTAAAATTATTTCATGTATAACTATGGCAGCACTGATGGTCATAGCTGTAGGGATAACAACAAATGTGAAAGCTGAAACGATTAAAGAAATTAAGCCAGTAACAGAAATGGCTCACAAGAATGTAGTTACATATTTCCCTAATTGGGCAATGTACAACTCTGCTCATCAATCAATGGAACCGAAGGATATACCATGGACAAAAGTTAATGTAATTAATCATTCATTTTTCTCAATAAATAAAGATTTTAAAATCACTTCAATAGATACTTATGCGGACTATGAGAAGACAATGGAGCATTCAGGAGGGTGGGATTCTCCACTAAAAGGATGTTTAGGAGAGTATAAGTATTATAAAAGCATATATCCAGATAAGAAGATACTTATTTCTGTTGGTGGTTGGACACGAGGAGAAAATTTTCATGCAATGGCTATGACGACAGAAACTAGAAAAGTATTTACCGATAGTGTTGTTGAATTTTTAAAGCAGTATCCATTTATAGATGGTATCGATATAGATTGGGAATATCCAGGTGTAGATAGAAAGGCAGAACCAAATGATCAATACGATAAAGGATGTCCAGGTGGGCCAGAGGATAAAGTCAACTATACATTACTATTGAAAGATATAAGGGATGCATACAATGCAAATGGATTATCAGGTAAAATGTTAACTGTAGCAGCTGGAGCAGGCTATGATAAAATGGCATTAGTAGAACCATCTAAATATGAACAATATCTTGATTACATGAATGTTATGACTTATGACATTCATGGTGCATGGGAACTAACTACGAATCATCAGGCAGCATTATATGTTAATCCTGAGGATCCATCAGGTACAACCCCAACAGATTTGAAGAATAAATATAATTCAGATTATGCAATGAAGGCTTATAGAGATATTTATAAAATTTCTCCATCAAAGCTTAATATGGGATCACCATTATATTCAAGAGGTTGGAAAGGTGTTAAACCAGGACCAAACGGAGATGGGTTATATCAAAGTGCAACTGGAGCTTCTGCGGGATCTTTGGATAATCCATCCTCACCAGGTGGACAAGAACCATGGTTTATATTAAAGCAACTAGAAACTACCCCAGGTTGGAATAAATACTATGATACTAAAGCAAATGCAGTATATTTATATAATGCATCAAAGGGTGAATTTTTAACTTATGAAGATGAAAAGACATTAAGTGATAGATGTGATTATGTAAATGCCAATGGCTATGGTGGAGTATTTATTTGGGATGCTTCTGATGATGATTTATCAAAAGGATCTCCAATGACAACCATAGCATGGAATAAAATGAGTACCCCTGTAGTAAATAAACTACAAGCAGCAACTTTAACAGCAGGAGCGGTAAGCAATGGAGCATATAAACTAACAGCAATAGTCCCAGCTAACAATACAGCAACTTCATATACTATAATGGAAGGTGCGAAGACTATAACAAATGGTACATTAGTAGCAGGACAAACTACAACACAAACAATAGTATATGATAGTAAAGGTAAGGAACCAGGAACGTATGATTACATAGTAGAACTTTCTGATGGAACAAAAAGCATTACATCAAATCAAGTAACTGTAATAGTGCTACCACCAGTAGTAAATAAACTACAAGCAGCAACTTTAACAGCAGGAGCGGTAAGCAATGGAGCATATAAACTAGCAGCAACAGTCCCAATTAATAATACCGCAACTTCATATGCTGTAATGGAAGGTACGAAGCAGTTAACAACGGGTAAATTAGTAGCAGGACAAACTACAACACAAGCAATAGTATATGATAGTACAGATAAGGCACCAGGTACTTATGATTATACAGTAGTAGTAACCGATGGAACATCATCACTTATATCAAATAAAGTATCAGTAACCGTTCCAAAAGTAGTGGGCAAATTGCCCGCTAAACCAAGCTTAACTCAAGATAATTGGGATGGTAGTTCTGAATATAAAATAATTATGAACATGTGGTGGGGAGAAAATGGTACTTCTTGGAGGCTATATGAGAATGGAATACTAATTTCAACTAAAACATTAGTAGCAAGTGTCTTAAATGCCCAAACAGATTCAGTATCATTTAAAGGGAAAGCAAGAGGAACTTATGTGTATAAGGCAGAACTTGTTAATGATGCAGGAATTACAGTATCTGATGAATTCAACTATACTGTAAGATAGTAAATAGTCAATCTAGGTTATTCCTTAAAATTAGCAGTTATATCATAAAGTACAGTAGCGGATTTATGACAACAAAAACAGGATAATTATTAATGGGACTGTCTTAAAAACAATAGAAAAGGCAGTCTCTTTTCTATTAACAAGTGGGTCGACTTGAACCCCACTAAGACAACTAGTTACAAAATATGTTAGGAGGATTATTAATGAAAGGAACTAAAATTATTTCATGTATAACTATGGCAGCACTAATGGTGATCACAGCTGTAGGGATAACATCAAATGTAGAGGCTAAAACGATTAAAGAAATTAAGTCAGTAATAGTGCCTGTAGTAAAACCAATCTCTGGTTCAAAACTACTTGTAGGGTATTGGCATAATTTTGATAATGGAACAGGGATTGTTAAACTTAGAGATGTTTCAACTAAATGGGATGTTTTAAATATATCTTTTGGTGAAACAAATGTAGATCGGGCTGTAGTTGAGTTTTCACCTTGCTATGGCACAGAGTCAGAATTTAAGTCTGACATCGCATATTTGCAAAGCAAGGGAAAGAAAGTTGTGCTTTCAATAGGTGGACAAAATGGTGTAGTATTAGTACCAGATGCTACTGCAAAACAAAAATTTATTAATTCTGTAGAGGCCGTAATAGATAAATATGGTTTTGATGGAGTTGATGTTGATCTAGAGTCAGGCATTTCGATGAATGCTGGAGATACTGACTTTAAAAATCCAAGCACACCACAAATTGTAAATCTTATTACGGGATTAAGAACTATTTCAGATTATTATGGTCCTAATTTTATATTAAGTATGGCGCCTGAAACTGCATACGTTCAAGGTGGATATAGTTCTTATGGAAACATTTGGGGTGCTTACTTGCCAATTATTTATGGTGTAAAAGATAAATTAACTTATATTCATGTGCAACATTACAATGCTGGTAGTGGAGCTGGAATGGATGGTTTAAATTATAATCAAGGTACAGCTGACTATGAAGTAGCTATGGCAGATATGTTACTTCACGGATTTTCAATAGGGGGGAATTCTAGTAATGTATTTCCAGCATTAAGAGAAGATCAAGTGATGATAGGATTGCCAGCATGTTCATTAGCAGCTCCGAGCGGTGGATACATAAATCCTACAGAAATGAAAAAGGCATTAGATTATATAATGAAAGGAATTCCTTTTGGAGGTAAATATAAAATTTCAAACGCAAAGGGCTATCCAGGATTTCGAGGTTTAATGTCTTGGTCAGTCAATTGGGATGCTAAAAGTAATTATGAGTTTTCAACTAATTATCGTGCATATTTTGACGAAATAGTTAACCCAGTTTATTCATTAAAGGAAGCAGTTATTTCATCAAGTGCAGTAGCTAATGGTAGCTTTACATTGACGGCTGAAGTGCCAGGATATAATACTGCTAGTTCTTATAAATTTATAGATAATATAGGAGTAATTACAAGTGGTAAAATAACGCCTCAAACTTCAGAAGTAACATTAACTCAGCAAGTTGCTAACAAAAAACCAGGAACGTATGATTACACAGTAGAACTTTCTGATGGAACAAAAACCATTACATCAAATCAAGTAACTGTAATAGTGCTGCCAGCAGTAGTAAATAAACTACAAGCAGCAAATTTAACAGCATCAGTCGTAAGTAATGGAGCATATAAACTAACAGCAACAGTCCCAATTAGTAATACCGCAACTTCATATGCTGTAATGGAAGGTACGAAGCAGTTAACAACGGGTAAATTAGTAGCAGGACAAACTACAACACAAACAATAGTATATGATAGTGCAGATAAGGCACCAGGTACTTATGAATATACAGTAGTAGTAACCGATGGAACATCATCACTTATATCGAACAAAGTATCAGTAACCGTTCCAAAAGTAGTGGGTAAATTGCCAGGTGAACCAACATTAAGTCAAGATAACTGGGACGGTAGTTCTGAGTATAAAATAATTATGAACATGTGGTGGGGAGAGAATGGTACTTCTTGGAGGCTATATGAGAATGGAGTACTAATTTCAACGAAACCATTAGTAGTAAATGGTTCAAATGCCCAAACGGATTCCGTATCATTTAAAGGAAAAGCAGGAGGAACCTATGTGTATAAGGTAGAACTTGTTAATGATGCAGGTGCTACAGTATCTAATGCATTAAACTATACTGTATCAAATGGCAAATAGTCACAACTTAATAATAAACTGAATGCCTATTACTGTTAAACTTAATTTCCATGTATTATTATCTCCTTTATAACTAATATTAATTATAGTATCTATATATAATCTTTGATTTAGGTGGATAGGTTCACAAATATAATACATGTTCGTAAGCATCACATTAAAGTTATATATGTATATAATAGTATATATATTTTTTTTGTATTTTAGTAATTTGAATACAAAAGATTATAATATAAGAAGGGGGAATCGGCATGTATTTGATCCCATTGCCACGCAAAGTCATAGAACGCGAAGGATTATTTTTGATAGGCCACAATACTGCCATTGTGTTAGATGTGGCATTGGATGATAACGATTTGGAAACGGCAAAG
>DAVZGU010000045.1:0-9068 GCA_052274215.1 Clostridium sp.
TGATGATGTAGTTGTTAAAGATAGTCTTTATACTGTGGGGAGACGAGGAGTAGCGGGTACAGTATTAATTCACAAAATTGCAGGTGCAGCAGCAGAACAAGGTAAGAATCTCTCAGAGGTTAAGGCAGCAGCGGAGGAAGCTATTGCAAATGTTAGGACAATTGGATTTGCATTTACTTCCTGCACGGTGCCAGCAAAGGGAACTCCAACTTTCGTTTTAGGTGAGGATGAAATGGAATTTGGCGTAGGAATTCATGGAGAACCTGGGATAGCTCGCGAAAAAATAGTATCATCAGATGAATTAGCGCAAAAAATGCTGATGCGAATTATTGAGGATCTAAAATGTGAGGCTGGAGATGAAATTGCATTATTAGTAAATGGATTTGGAGCTACGCCGCTACAAGAACTATATATTTTAAATGGTTCTATAAATAAAATTTTAGAAGAAAAAAATATTAAAGTTTATAGAACATTAATTGGAAACTACATGACAGCAATAGATATGGCGGGTGCGTCAATTACTGTACTTAGGTTAAATGAGAAGCTTAAAGGGTTGTTGGATTTTCCAGTAGATACTCCAGCTTTGAAATTCTAATTAAAAATAATATTATACAATCTAATGTACTTGGTTGTACATTAAAGATAAATTGGAGGAATAGTAAATGAATAAGTTAGTAACAAATGATATTGTCAATATAGTAAATAACATGTCTGAAATAATAATAAGGAATGAAGTATATTTTTGTGATTTAGATTCTCCAGCAGGAGATGGTGATTTTGGAATGTCTCTATCTAAGGGATTTAAACAATTGAAAAAGGAATGGGATGATATTCCTAAAGAAGATATTGGAAAGTTCTTAAAAGGCTGCGGTATGATAATTACTGAGTATTGTGGTGGCGCTTCAGGTCCGATTTGGGGATCAGCTTTTAGAAGTGCAGGTAAATATTCAAATGGAAAAGTCGAATTAAGTTTAAAGGAATTTGCAGAAACTCTTCAAGGCGCAGTTGATGGAATACAAAAAATAGGCGGAGCTAAATTAGGTGATAAAACATTGCTAGATGCTTTAATTCCTGCAACAGAATCACTTAAAAACAGTGCTGAAGGTGACGTAGAAATAGTAGAGGCAATGAAGAAGAGCGCAAAAGAGGCAGTAATAGGTGCGGAAAATACAAAGAAAATAGTGGCATCTAAAGGAAGGGCAACTTATGTTGGAGAGCGAAGTTTAGATCATCCTGATGCTGGAGCAACAGCTATTGGAATTATATTTACTGAAATTGCAGAGAAGATAAGTTAAAAAAATATAATTATGATTATAATATTTTAGTACAAGTTTAAAGGGAAGCCATTATATTAAATGGCTTCCCTTTAAAAAATATCATATCAAAATTTTTCTTTAAAATATACAGAAAGAAAAATTTATCTTCTTTATACAATTATTATTGTATTTTTTGCTATTTAACGATTTAGGTTAACAAGCAGAATATAAAAATTTAAAGCTAATCATAAATTATTTTAGTTTTTACTGGTGCCTTTATTTGTAGCTGACTGATTATTTAATTGTTTTGTTTCTGCTAAGGTAGAGTCGCTAGTACTGCTACTCATATTAGACATACTAGACATATCTGCATTTGGTGCACTACTAGTAGCATTAGCAGAAGATTGATTATTTAATTGTTTTGTTTCTGCTAAGATAGAGTCGCTAGTGCTACTAGACATGTTAGACATAGCGGAAGTTGAAACACCACTAGTACCTTTATTTGCATCTGATTCATTATTTAATTGTACTGTCTCTTGTAGAGTAGCATCACTAGTACTACTAGACATACCAGCATTTGAGTAAGAACTTGAACCTCCATTAGCAGCTGATTGTTTATTTAATTTTTTTGTTTCTTCTAAATTGTTATTCATAAGTAATCTCCCTTCTAATATAAATTATTTATACTGTATTATCCAGCACAGTATATAGTTTACCCATTTTGATTTAGAATATAGATGGAAATATTGAGGATTTTTTTTATTTAAAAGCTTCTAAAGTTTTACAAATTTTTAGAGGTTACTATATTATTGCAGTAGATAAGATGTTAGATTTAAAGAATAAATCTAAATTGTGAAGTTTATAAGTTATATTGCAATAACTATAATAATCAGTTATACTAAATATAATGATATATATTAAATGGCAGAGAAAATGAGCCGCATTATCATAAAGTATTATGCTTTATTTTGATGTGTTTTTTTATGTGTCAAAAGTGTAAACGATTCAATAAGACTGATTTTAAAAAGGAGTTTTGCTAAAATGGCTAAATATATAATGGCTCTTGATCAAGGGACAACTAGTTCAAGATGTATTCTATTCAATGAAAAAGGACTTATTGTAACATCTGTTCAAAAAGAATTTACTCAGATTTTCCCAAAAGCAGCTTGGGTAGAGCATGATCCAATGGAGATCTGGTCAAGTCAAATTAGCGTTGCAACAGAAGCAATGGCTAAAGTTAATGCTACGGCCTCTGATATAGCAGCAATAGGTATTACAAATCAAAGAGAAACTACTGTAGTTTGGGACAGGCGAACGGGAATTCCAGTATATAATGCAATTGTATGGCAATGTAGAAGAACCGCTGATACTTGTGATGAATTAACGCAAAAAGGTTTCGATAAAGTTGTTAGATCTAAAACGGGACTTATTTTAGATGCTTATTTTTCTGGAACAAAAATAAAATGGATATTGGACAATGTAGAAGGCGCTAGAGCGGAAGCTGAAGCAGGTAATTTATTGTTTGGTAATATAGATACTTGGTTAATTTGGAATTTAACAAAAGGAAAAACATATGTAACAGACTATTCTAATGCTTCAAGAACAATGCTGTTTAATATTCATGAACTTACATGGGATGACGAAATACTCGAAACATTAAACATACCAAAATCAATGCTTCCAGAGGTTAAACCTTCAAGTTACGTATATGGATATACAGATAGTTCATTGTTTGGAGGGGAAATCCCAATTGCTGGAGCTGCAGGAGATCAACAAGCAGCATTATTTGGACAAACTTGCTATTCACCAGGAACAGCTAAAAATACTTATGGTACAGGTTGCTTCATGCTTATGAATACAGGAGACAAAGCAATTGAATCCACACAAGGATTGCTTACGACAATTGCCTGGGGAATAGATGGAAAAGTACAGTATGCACTTGAAGGCAGTGTATTTATAGCTGGGGCGGCTATACAATGGTTAAGAGATGAGCTTAGAATGATTGACAATGCTTGTGATTGTGAAGAATATGCGAATGCAGTAGACGATACAAATGGAGTATATGTAGTTCCTGCTTTTGTTGGACTTGGAGCACCATATTGGGATCCTTACGCAAGAGGAACAATTGTAGGTCTTACAAGAGGAGCAAAGAAAGAACATTTGATAAGAGCAACTCTTGAAGCGCTTGCTTACCAAACACATGATGTTTTAAAAGCAATGCAAGAAGATTCTGGAATTATACTTACAGAACTTAAAGTAGATGGAGGAGCTTGCAATAATAATTTCTTAATGCAGTTTCAATCTGATATTTTAAATGTTCAAGTAGACAGACCAGAAGTTACTGAAACTACAGCACTTGGTGCAGCTTATCTTGCAGGGCTTGCGGTAGGATACTGGAAGAGCAAAGAAGAAGTAGCGAATCATTGGGCAATATCAAGAAGTTTCAACCCTAGTATGACAGAGGAAAAAAGAAAAGAATTACTTCATGGATGGCATATAGCGGTTAAAAGATCAGGTATAAAACTTGAATAGTAATAAATAAAGATGTATATAGCAATTGGTTATGTTATTATAAGGTATATGGAATTACTAACATGATTACTAGGTATGTTATTTCGTATGCATTAGTTCAAAAAAAAGAATAACCTAACACAGGGGAGTTGGATAGGCCAACTGAGAGCAAGAACTTTAATTCTTTGACCCTATGACCTGAACTGGATAATGCCAGCGTAGGAAGTTGTTTATTGGTGTATTATATATATTTTTTATATATCAAGATAATTTAAACACAAATCCTATGGGTTTGTGTTTTTTGCTTTATATAAAAGAAAATGGATGAATAGCACCGCAAGTGATGATTTAACATTTAAAAAAAAATATTTTAGGAGGAAATTGATATGAAAAAAGTTTTAACTATAGCAGGTTCTGACAGCTCAGGAGGAGCGGGCATACAAGCAGATTTAAAAAGCTTAAGTGCGAGTGGCGTATATGGGATGAGTGTAATTACAGCGGTAACAGCACAAAATACTATGGGTGTCTTTGCAGTACAAGACCTAGGCGAAGAAATCATTAAGGCGCAAATTGATGCTATTTTTACAGATATAGTTGTAGATGCGGTTAAAATTGGTATGGTTTCTGTGATTTCAACTATTGATGCAATAAGTGAGAAATTAAAAGAATACAAGGCTAAAAACATAGTACTCGATCCCGTAATGATTTCAAAAAGCGGTTATTCACTGTTAAAGCCGGAGTCAAAAACGGCTTTGATTAAAAAATTAATCCCACTAGCATCAATTATTACACCTAATGTTCCAGAGGCTGAGGAAATTTTAAAAGAAGTAAATTCAGATATTACGAGCATTGAAACAGTAGAAGATATGGAAAGTGCAGCAAAAGAGATGTACAAGCTAGGATGCAAAAATGTGCTTTTAAAAGGAGGACATATGCAGGGAGAAGCCGTAGATGTATTTTATGATGGAAATGAAATTATACATTTTACATCAGAGAGAATAAATACAAAAAATACTCATGGAACTGGATGTACTTTGTCTTCGGCCATAGCTGCAAATTTGGCGCTTGGATTTAGCATGAAGGATTCAATAAAAAATTCAAAGCAGTATATAACAACTGCTATAAAGCATTCATTAGATATTGGGCATGGGGTCGGACCTACAAATCATTTTTATGAATTATATAAAAAAGCAGGGATGGAAAATGAGTAAGGATAGTGAAAAACTAGGTTTTTGGACGTTTGTATTTTTATGGTTTGGAGCTGCGGTATCTATGGCAGAAATAATGACAGGAGGATTAATTGCACCCTTAGGATTTAAAACAGGAATAATAGTGATTTTGCTAGGCCATTTAATTGGCACCGGAATATTAATACTAGGTGGCATTATCGGTACTAGGGAAAAAGTGCCATCAATGACTTCAACCAATATTTCTTTTGGAGTGTATAGTACATATTTATTTTCAATTTTAAATATACTTCAATTAATTGGTTGGACAGCAGTTATGTTAAAGGTAGCAGCGGGTTCTGTAAACTTAATAACACAAAGTTTATGGGGATTTAATAATGTATTGGTATGTATCATATTTATAGGAGTACTTACAATAGTATGGCTTTGTTTTGGAAATGCGGGTATGAAAAAATTAAATATTACGGCTGTAGCCCTGCTTTTTATACTTACATTAATCCTTGGAACAATTATTTTCAAAGATAAAACTTTACTACTAAAAGCAGGTACTGGAGGAATATCCTTTGGGATGGCACTAGAATTTAGTATTATTATGCCTCTTTCGTGGTTACCTTTAATTGCAGATTATACTAGATTTGCTAAAAGTGAAAAGGGAGGAGCTTATGGAAGTTTTATAGGTTATTTTTTAGGAAGCTCCTGGATGTTTATTATAGGCCTTGGGGCTACTATAGTTTCAAAAAATTCAGATCCCTCAGCTATGATGCTTGCTGTAAATTTGGGAATCGCGGCACTAGGTATAGTAGTGTTATCAACAGTAACTACCACATTTTTAGATGTGTATTCAGCGGGAGTTTCTTTCTTAAACATTATACCAAAGCTCAGTGAAAAAAAAGTTGGTATCGTTATGACTATTATTGGAACAATAGCGGCTATTGTACTTCCTATAGAAAATTACCAAAATTTTTTATATGCCATAGGATCAGTGTTTGCACCATTATTTGCAATTTTAATTACTGAGTATTTTATAATAAAGAAAAATACAAAGGTGCAATCTAGTGTACTTATAAACTGGGGAGCAATTATTGTATGGATTATAGGGGTATTGCTTTACTATTGGTTTATAAAACGTGATTTGTTGCTCGGAGCTACAATGCCAGTTATGGTTATCACAGGATTTATATATACAATAAGTTGGAGGATGATGTCAAAATGGAAATTAATAAAAAAATCATAAAATTATTGTGTAATTTAAGAGAAAAAAATCCCTTGGTACATCAAATAACAAATTATGTTACCATTAACGATTGTGCAAATATTACACTAGCAATTGGTGGGTCACCGGTTATGGCGGAGGATATTCATGAAGTTCGCGAGATGGTATCACTTGCATCTTCACTTGTTATAAATATAGGAACATTAAATAGTGTAATTATAGAGTCTATGATTGAGGCAGGAAAAATGGCAAATGAATTAAATATACCTGTTATCCTAGATCCTGTCGGAGTAGGTGCAACAACTTATAGAACAGAAACTTGCAAAAGAATTATAAATGAAGTGAAATTAGCAGTTATTAGAGGGAATTTATCTGAAATAAAAACAATTTATGGTATTAAAACTACAACAAGGGGTGTAGATGCTAGTGAGAGTTTTTCTGTAGATAGTGATGAATTCACAAGTGAGAAAGAAATGGCAAGGGATTTTGCTATTAAATTTAACACGGTGGTAGTTATAACAGGTGCTGTAGACATTATATCAGATGGTAAGACTCTTTACTGCGCATCAAACGGTCATCAAATAATGTCTAGGGTTACAGGTACGGGATGTATGTGTACTTCCGTTATTGGTTGTTATTTAGGCGCTGGAGATAACGATCTAATAGCGGCACTCGCAGGAATTGTTTCAATGGGTATTGCAGGAGAAACAGCTTATGAAAGCTTAGATAAAAATAGCGAAGGATCAGGAACCTTTAAAGTGAAAATGCTAGATGCTATTTACAATTTATCTGAAGATCTAATAATGGAAAGGAGTAAAATAAATGAAGAATAATATAGACTGCAGCCTTTATCTTGTTACAGATAGAGATGTATTAGTGGACAAAGATATATTTGCAGCAGTGGAGGAAGCAATAAAAGGTGGAGTTACATTAGTCCAGCTTAGAGAAAAGAGCTTAAGTACTTTAGAATTTTATAATATTGCAGTGAAAATAAAAATTATTACAGATAAATATAAGATTCCTCTAATAATAAACGATAGAATTGATATTGCACAGTCGATAGATGCTGCTGGGGTACACATAGGTCAAAGTGATATGCCAGCGACTATTGCGAGAAGTATAATAGGAGATAATAAGATACTAGGGGTTTCTACTACAACACTTGAAGAAGCACAAAGGGCAGAAAAACAAGGAGCAGATTATGTGGGTGTTGGAGCGATGTTTCCTACAACTACTAAAGATGATGCAAGTGCAGTTTCTGTGTTATGTTTAAAAGAAATAAAAGAAAAAATTTCTATCCCTGTAGTTGCTATTGGTGGAATTAATGAAAAAAATGTAAATTTATTAAAGATAGCAAATATTGATGGAATAGCTGTTGTTTCAGATATTCTCGGGAAAAAATCTGTAAAGGCAGCAGCAGAAAAACTAGGAGCATTAATTAAGAGAAATTAATGGGAATTAAACTCATCATGATAAATAATCTTAGCGTAAATTAATCCCAATATGATTAATAATCTTATTGGGATTTTTGTTCTTTCATATAATTATCTTCCATATAATATTAATTCCATAGACAATTTTATGTGGAAAAATTAGTTTAATAACGGGAGTGGTATTTACAATGATTACTGAGTCAACTGTATTCTCACAGAACCTATCGAAAAACGAAGCAGATAAGTTATTTTATTCAAATATTTCAGAATTAAAGGAAGAAATGCTTTGTGCAAACTACTGGATAAAATTAAGTAACATGAATAAAGTTATTATGAGTAAAAAGGACATTGAATCATACAACAAGAGTAGTTTAACAACAGTAGGATCAATTGTAGACTTAGAAAATTACAAAGATTCCTTTAGCAAACAAGAATTAAGTGACAAGCTAAATGCTATTAGTTTTTCGCCGAAATCTGAAGGATTTCATGAAAATGGAAAATTAGTAACTGAGGGGTATTATAATAAGTTAATTAAAAATTGCAATATTGAAGGAGTAATGGACTTAAACAACATCAAATATGGAATAACCATTAGAAAGACTGTGATGAGGACATTTCCAACCTACGACAGAGTATTTAAAACAGGAGATAACTATGAATTTGACAGATTTCAGGAGACTGCTGTTTATCCTGTTGAACCAATTGTAATTCTGCTATCAAGTGTGGATAAAAAGTGGTATCTTGCACAGATGTATAATTATTTAGCCTGGATACCTGAAAAAGATGTGGCAATATCTAGCAAAGAAGAAATTTTTGATTATCTTAAAACAAAAAACTTCATAGTAACTACAGGAAAAAGGGTATTTACAAATTATAACCCATTAAATGAGCAATTATCAGAAGTGAAATTTGACATGGGAATTAAAATACCACTTGCAGGTATTAAGGAAATAGAAGAGGATATTTATGGCCAAAATTCTATGGGAAATTATGTGGTTAAGCTTCCAACCAGAAATAATAGGGGAAATGTAGAATTCAAAAAAGCGCTGATTGCAAGAAATGAAGATATCTCATTAGGGTATTTACCATATACCAGAAAAAATATCATAGTTAATGCCTTTAAATTCTTAGGTGAAAGATATGGCTGGGGTGGAATGTTCAATTCGAGAGACTGTGCAAGTTTTATAATGGATGTCTATAGAACTATGGGTATTAAGCTTCCTAGGAATGCCGAGGATCAGGGAAAACTTGCAGTGGGCAATTTCTATGAAATGCCGGAAAATATGACTATGGGAGACAGAGAAAAGTTATTGGATAAATTGAAGACTGGAACGCCAGTATATATGAATGGACATGCAATGATTTATATCGGTAAAGAAAAAGGTCAATATTATACTATTCATGATTTTTCAGGCTTTTATAAACCACAGCAAGATGGAAGCTTAAAATATTATAAAGTTCGCGAAGT